>CAJVYL010000032.1 GCA_913009265.1 uncultured Methylococcales bacterium | reverse complement strand
TCACCCCTCCCTCTCCAGCAGGAGAGGGCTTTTAAGAGCCACTTCAATTTTTCAACACTTAACGGTGACATAGCCTTTTCCAAAGGGGGAGATCAAAAACGGAATACTTTCACAGTCTCTAAAGCCTGCGGCCCAATAATGGGAAAATTGTTAAAATAGCGTTATCAACAAATTCAACTACCCCCCAGTGTAATGAACTCCTTCCTACTAGCATTCCAGCTTTTAACTATTATTCCCATTTCACATAGCTATATTGCTAGTGACAAACAGTTGGGCTATTCAAGTCTATATTACCCCCTTATTGGTTTATTTATTGGTGGCATTTTAGCTATTGCCTCGGTGGTTTTAGCAAGTATTCCCGTACAAATTCAAGCTGTCGTTATTTTAATGTTATGGGTATTGCTAACTGGCGGCTTACATCTTGATGGACTTGCTGATTGTGCAGACGCATGGGTCGGTGGTTTGGCGAGTAAACAGCGTAGTTTAGAGATAATGAAAGACCCTGCATCAGGGCCAATAGCCGTTGTTATTCTGATTTTAGTTCTACTATTAAAATGGGCTATTATTAGTCATTTATTAGAACAGCAGAATTTTATAGTTTTACTGATAACGCCAATGGTAGGGAGGCTTTCTATTTTACTTCTGATGCTCTCAACTAATTACATTAGAACGGGTGGAATGGCCGAAAAACTGGTTGAAAATTTACCACGCACCAATGCATATTTTTTATCTTCAGTTTGTATGCTAATAGGTCTTTATTATCTTGGGATCTTAGCTATTGGATTTATGTTATTAATCTTATTTCTTATTGCATACCAAGCTAAAAATAGGTTGGGAGGTGTAACAGGTGATGTCTATGGCGCGGCTGTTGAATTGGTTGAGGTTGGTGTTTTATTGGGTGCAATAATATGAGTCAGCATAAGTTTAATGACGCAGAATTAGCTGGAGTATATAGAGCAATTGCTGAGCGTAGAGATATGCGTCATTTTTTATCTGATCCTGTCGATCCAGATGTTTTAAAAAAGCTATTACAAGCAGCACATCAGGCAGGAAGTGTAGGGCTTATGCAGCCTTGGCGTTTTATTCGTATTACAGATAAACAACGTCGTAGCCAAATATATCAAATTGTTGAACAGGAAAGAAAAAAGACCGCTCAAGCTTTAGCTGAACGTGAAGATGAGTTTATGAAGCTTAAAGTTGAAGGGATTAGGGAGTGTGCTGAATTAATTGTTGTGGCCTTGCCAGATAAGCGTGAACAACATATTTTTGGCCGAAGAACATTACCAGAAATGGATTTAGCATCAACTGCCTGTGCAATACAAAATATGTGGTTAGCAGCCAGAGCAGAAGGCTTGGGTATGGGCTGGGTTTCATTATTTGAGCCAAATACCTTAGCTGAATTATTAAAAATGCCTAAAGGCAGTCGCCCTATCGCAATTCTATGTTTAGGGCATGTAGCTGAGTTCTATCCTCAGCCAATGTTAGAATTAGAAAACTGGGCTAAAGCCAGACCTTTAGAGGATTTCTTATCTGAGAATGAGTGGTAAATAGTTTAAGGTGTATATTTTTTAATTAATTACCCAGATACGTTTAGCATAAAAAAAAGTACGTTCAGCATATAAATGCAATTGGGAATCGTTTTCAATAAGCGCTATTATTATCAAAACACCAACTGTTGTTGGGGATGAGCAACAGATAATTTTAAGCGCAATCATTGGAAATTTTACCTTATGAAATATATTCACATTAAGCCTCCTATGGGCCGCAAGCAACTTGCTTATTCCATAACGCTTGCTATAGCTGTTACTGGAAGCCATGCCGCATTGGCTAAAGATGATTTGGCGTATCAATTATCTCCACTTGATGTCATTGCCAACCCTGTTATTGAAGAAAACCACCTTGATTTATTTTCAAGCATCTCATCAGTTGTTACTGAAGATCAGCTTAGAGATCAAAATGCTGTAGATTTAGCATCTGCACTCCGTCGTACCCCGGGCGTACAAATTACACGGTTTAACCCTGTAGGCACATTTAGTGGAGATGGTGGTGATGGTGTTTTTATTCGAGGTATGGGAACTAGTCGTCCAGGTAGTGAAATTAAAACTTATGTAGATGGTGTGCCTTTATATATGGGTGTCTGGGGGCATCCTGTTCTTGATATGTTGCCAATTAATGGTATGGAATCTATAACGGTTTACAAAGGGCCTCAACCACAAATAAATGGGAATAACTTTTCATCAATTAACCTAAGCACTAAGCGCGCTGTTGAAGATGGACTCCATGGTAGTGTAAGCGTTTCTGGTGGTATTTATGGCACTATTATTGAGAAAGCTGATATTGCTGGAAAGTATGGTGATTTAGACTTTTCTTTAGCTCAAGGTTATGCAACATCTGATGGTCATCGTGACAATGCAGATGGTGAGTTAAAAAATGTTATGGGTAGTTTAAATTACCAATTAAATACTAACTGGTCCGTTGGTGCTAGCTTTATATATAGTAATAATTCAGCTAAAGACCCAGGAAACAGTAATGCGCCTAATTCATTTAATCCTGAATACACTAGTGAGGCAGGTGTCGTTTCAATCAATCTATCACATGAGTATGAAAACGTTAAAGGTCATTTAAAGCTTTATACAACGCAGGGTGAAGGTAATTGGTATGACCACCCAAACAATCCCTCTCAAGGTGACTTTACACCAACAGATACATTAAGTAGCTTTGAAACCTATGGTTTACGCTGGCAAGAGCAAGTAATGCCATGGGATGGTGGAACTATTACTGTTGGTGTTGATAGTGACTGGTTAATGGGAGAGGTTGAAGATAATGTAGGACTGGCTTCATCTCAGGGTAATTATGAAACCCCAACTTTTCGTTTAACATCTCCTTATTTATCAATAACACAAGTATTTGACCTTAATGATACATGGTCAATAGTGCCTTCTGCGGGTATTCGTTATTACAATCATAGTGAATTTGAAGAGCAAATTAGTCCTCATGCTGGTATCTCATTGGTTTCAGAAAAATTAACTTTTTATGCGAATATTTCTAGGGGTATTAATTACCCAGGTTTAGAAATAGCAACATTATCTAAATTTATATCTGGTTCAGATAGTTCAAGTATCTGGGGAAATGCTGCTCCTGAACAAGTTGAACATGGAGAGATCGGTTTTAAAGCAACTCCATTTGAGTCAACTCAAATAGATGTTAGCTTCTTTAATGACAGAATTAAAAATCGCTATGTTTTTGAATTTAACCCAGGGTTACAGTTTGTTAATTTTGGTAAGTACACTATGCGTGGGTTTGAAGTATCTATCCAACAAGGTATTACTGATGACTGGAGTGTTTTTGGTGGCTTAACCATGCTAGATCCTAGCATCAACGATCTTCCTTATGTGCCTAAAACTGCGGTTACTGGTGGTATAAACGGGAAAATTTCCAAAGTAAATCTTGCCATAGATGCGCAGTACCAATCAGAAACAATGACCTTTAATAATGCATCACGTAAAAAAGGTGTAGGAAGTGGTAATAGTGTTAGTTCTTTAATCGTTCTAAATGCCAGAGCAGGCTATCCTATTCCTGAACTAGGAGAAAAAGGTGAAGTGTTTATCTCTGGTGAAAACCTTTTAGATCGTGATTATGAATATCGTCCAGGCTATAAAATGCCAGGTATTTGGGGGCAAATAGGTATATCTGCTAGCTTCTAAATTTTCTTTTATCCATCCTGCAGTAAATTATTTTCTGTAGGGTGGATAAATATTCATTTCTCCTTCCTAAAATAGTTTTCTTTAGGCTTTCTGTAGCCAAGAGTTAAATCACTTAAGATTATCAAACCAGCCTTTATGATTAACATCATTTTTAAAAGCAATTTATTGATTGCCTTGTTATTTGTTGTAAGTGGATGTAGCAAACAACACTTAAGGAATAATGATTTTCCACAAGACTCCATACTAATACATGCTAAGAGTTTTTTTGATGGTTATAAAATCATTAAAAATAGGTCGATATTGATAGTTGATGGAAAAATTGCTCAAATTGATACTCCAGACTCTTTTAAAACAGGCGTAAGCCGAGTCATTAATTTAGATGATGCAACTGTTTTGCCTGGAATTATAGAGTTACATGCTCATTTAAAGTATAAAAATATTCCAGCACAAACAGTTTTAAAACATGGCATCACCACAATTCGGGATCTAGGTGGTCCAGTGCATCAACCTGTTGCTGGAAAGGGTGATTTACGGATACTTACTTCGGGCCCGATAATTACAGCAGTAGGGGGTTATCCAATTCCTAGTTTAGGGGCAAAAAACATTGCTATTGCTGTTGAAACAGAAAAACAGGCGAGACAAGCCGTTCAGCGATTAGTTAAAGGCGGTGCTGTTGTCATTAAAGTTGCTTTGGAACCGGGTGGTGAATCAGGAGCCCCATGGTCTAGTCATCATGGACATGGAACACAACATCATGTCTCCCAGCAGAACCACAATCATCATAAAAACGTGCCCTCATTATGGCCATTACTCTCAACAGATATAGTAAAAGTTATTGTTGATGAAGCACATAAACTGAATAGGAAAGTTACAGCACATATTGGTGAGGCAACAGGTGCAGAAATAGCTATTAATGCAGGTGTAGATGAATGGGCGCACCTTCCTTGTGCAAAAATACCTGTTCCTTTGTTAAAAAAAGCAGTTGAGCAAAAAGTTAAAATAGTCACGACTATTGATACTTTATCTAAGTGCTCGGGGATTATGCAAAATATTGAGGTTTTGACTCACCTGGGGGCTGATTTTTTATATGGTGCTGAAATTGCTCACCCAGATATCCCTTGGGGAGTCGATGGGCAAGAACTTATGTATATGAAGCATAAAATGAAAATGTCAGCATTAGAGGTTTTATCCACAGCCACAGCAAAAGCAGGGAAGCACTTAAATATACCAAAGTTGGGTACATTACAGGTAGGGGCTCCTGCAGATATTATCGCTGTTAAAGGTAATGCTTTAGAAAACTTTAAATATTTAGAACATCCTGACTTGGTTATTTCAGGAGGAAAAGTGGTTGTTAATAATTTTGTGAAAATTGAATGAGAGAAGGCTCATGAGAAGCCATAAATTGATTTTTCATGAGCCGGTCTTTATCTATTTTTAGCTATAACGATTCACCATTTTAGCCAATGGAATTGCCGTGATTTTGCTAGCATGCCCAGCACTACCAAAAGCTTCATAGCGTGACTGACAAAGAGCTTGCATAGCATCTCTGGCTGCTTTATAAATTTTACGTGAATCTAGTTCTGCTACATTCTCTTGTTGGGCAATAAATTGGCGAATAGCTCCCGTTGAGGCCATGCGTAGGTCAGTATCAATATTTACCTTTCGAACACCGTATTTAATACCTTCAACAATTTCATTAACAGGGACTCCATAGGTTTGAGGGATTTCACCACCATGCTCATTGATAGTTTTTAACCAATCCTGTGGAACAGAGCTTGAACCATGCATAACAAAGTGTGTGTTAGGTAGTTTCTGTTGTAAAGTTTTTAACAAATCTATAACTAATACCTCACCCGTTGGTGGCTTACTAAATTTATAAGCACCATGACTTGTTCCAATGGCAACGGCTAAAGCATCAACTTGTGTTTGATTAACAAATTCAACGGCTTCATCAGGGTCTGTTAATAATTTACTTTTCTTAGCTACATTTTCTAATGAACCTAAGCAACCAATTTCACCTTCAACCGACACTCCACAAGCATGTGCCATATCAACAACGGTACGAGTTACTTCTACATTATATTCAAAGGTAGAAGGTGTTTTCATATCTTCTAATAAAGAACCATCCATCATGACTGAGCTAAAACCAGATTGAATGGCTTGCGCGCATATTTTTGGAGATGGGCCGTGGTCTCGATGCATTACCACTGGAATATGTGGATATTGTTCTACTGCGGCAAGAATTAAATGACGTAAAAACACTTCGCCTGCATATTTATTGGCACCTGCAGAACCTTGAATAATAACGGGGCTGTTACAGGCATCTGCTGCTTGCATGATTGCTTGTACTTGCTCCATATTACTGGCATTAAATGCGGGAACAGCAAAGTTATGTTCTGCTGCATAATCCAAAAGTTGTCGAAGTGAAACTAGCGCCATTATTGCTACTCCTTAGTTGATTTTGGCTCTACCATATCACTAACGTGGATTAATTTAAATCATTGCTGAAGCGGGTCGTTGGCTTATAACAATACAAAAGGTGAATCGCTAACAGAACAGCTGTGAAATCAATATTGGATATTAAAAAAAAGTGTAAGTTATTTTTTAACATACACACCCTAGAAATCCTAAAAATAATATAGAATAAACTCTTAAATTAGGGCTATAATTATTGTATTACCCTAGGATCTAAAAGGATATTAGTAACATGATCACCTCTACTCAGCCAGCTAATATTTTAATTGTAGATGATACTCTTGAAAATCTTCAGTTGCTGTCAAGTATTCTCAAAGAAACCGGCTATAAAGTGCGTCCCGCCTCAAGTGGTAAGTTAGCCTTAAAAGCGGTTGAACACCAATTACCTGATCTTATTTTATTAGATATTAAAATGCCTGAGATGGATGGATATGAGGTCTGCCGCATATTAAAAAGTCAGCATACGACTAAAGATATTCCGGTGCTTTTTATTAGTGCCTTAAGCGACCTTGAAGATAAGTTAAAAGCTTTTCAAGTGGGCGGCCTAGACTATATAAGTAAACCTTTCCAATTTGAAGAGGTCAAAGCCCGAGTCTCGACTCATATTCAATTAAAAGCTTATCAGGACGATATGGAGGCTAAAATTGAATTAGGCGTAGAAAAAGCAGAAACACTAACCCAAGAAATCATTGAAACACAGCGTGAAGCTATTATGACTATGGGGGAAATCTGTGAAACGCGCTCTCATGAAACTGGCTTACATATAAAACGTGTCGCTGAATATTGTTATTTACTCGCGCATTTAGCAGGTAGTGAGGATGCATGGATCATTAAACAAGCCTCGCCTATGCACGATATTGGTAAAGTTGGCATTGCTGATCATATCTTACATAAACCTGGAAAATTAGATGCCGACGAGTGGCGCGTTATGCAAACACATAGTGAACTAGGCTACAAAATGCTATCCGTTTCACATCGGCCCTTACTAAAAACTGCGGCCACCATTGCTCATGAACATCATGAAAAGTGGGATGGCACTGGTTACCCGCGTGGATTAAAAGGCAAAGAAATTAGCTTTGCCGGACGAGTTACTGCAATTGCAGATGTTTATGATGCACTAGGGCACCCGCGCTGTTATAAAAAAGCCTGGCCTTTAGAAGAGATACTTAATTTATTCAAAGAACAGCGCGGCAAACACTTTGACCCTGAGCTAGTTGATTTAATGCTTGCTTCAATAGATCAATTTTTAGCCATTGGCCAAAAATATGAGGAACAGCACCCAGATGAATAATAGGCATACATTAATTTGAACAAAGTTTATTGGTAGCTATGAGTTTATCTAGCCAACGCGATTAAATTTGCACTTATACATAGTCACTGTTTTAGTTTAGGTAAGTCCCTTATTTATATGGCTATTACTTAACCAGAGGTTAAAGAGAATAAAAAATGTAGCCTTGATGTAGTAAAACGAAATCAAGGGAAATTTCTGATTTTTTATAAATCTGTGGAAAGTTAATAAGGAGTGAGGATTTAATAATACCCGAAAGTATGACGCAGGATTTTGGCATCACAGCCGTGCTAGAAAAGCAGGCGCATAGCTGGCTACGCAACTGCTTTTCTAGTGCGGTTGTGGAGTCAAAAGGCAAGTCAGACTCGGGTATTATTGAATTCTCACTCCTAAGCATGTTTAATTATAAACTTCCTCATTGGATGAAGGTGTTTTATGAAAAAAGTATATCATTTGTTAGTGGGCTTAAGTCTTGCTTATAGCAGTTTGGCTTTAGCTGTTGAACTAGTAAAACCAGAGTCGGTCGGCTTATCAAGTATGCGTTTAGATCGATTAAGCCAAGTGATAGATCAGCATATCGAGCAGAAAAAAATAGCTGGCGCGGTCACTCTTGTCGCCCGTAAAGGTAAAATTGCTTATTTGCGGCCTAGTGGTTTGGCTGATATTGATAAGCCTATGCAGGCAGATACTATTTTCAGAATAGTATCAATGACTAAGCCGCTGACAAGTACTGCGATCATGCTTCTGTACGAACAAGGCAAGCTTCTCCCATCTGATCCAGTTGCAAAATATATTCCTGAATTTCAAAACCAGAAAGTTCTGGAAATGAATCCTAAAGGCAGTGAATTTCCTTATAAATTAGTGCCCGTTAAACGCGATGTGACTATTCATGATTTATTAACCCATACCTCTGGCATCTTATATTTAGCCTCAACCGGCTGGTTTCCAAATGACAAGCGCGAACAAGTTGTCAGCTTTTATCGTGAAGCTGGCATTACCGATGGCTTTTGCCGCCCTGATGAAACCATAGGGGATATGGTTAAACGCCTAGCTAAATTGCCTTTATATGCACAACCCGGTGAAGAGTGGGAATACGGACTCTCAGCAGATGTTTTGGGCTATTTAGTTGAAGTCGTTTCAGGCATGAAGTTTGACCAGTTTGTACAAACCCAGATTTTTGACCCGTTAAATATGCAAGACAGCCACTTTTATATTCCAGAAAACAAATTAAGCCGCATATCAGCTGACTGGAATTCTGATTGGAAAGGTTCTTTAGAGCGCGTAACAGGGCCATTAATTGATGGTGATTTAGCTTTATGCCCTAACGATGCTTATGCAACTTCGGGTAAGTATTTATCCGGTGGAGCCAGTGTTTTATCCACTGCCTATGATTATTATCGTTTTGCACAAATGATGTTAAATAAAGGCGAGTTGGATGGGGTGCGTTTATTAAGTCGAAAAACAGTTGAATTAATGACCGCAACTAATCATATTGGAGAGCATGACGCGACTTTATTACATAGCCACGGTTGGAAGTTTGGCTTAGGTTTTGCCATACAAGAAGACCGTAGTCACAATGTTGATAGCGGCGATGTGGGCGTATTTGAGTGGGCTGGTTATTACTCAACCCGTTTCAGCGTAAATCCAAAAGAACAAAGCATCACTATTTTCCTTTCACAAACTTCACCCTTTGGCGCTCATTTTGGTTTATGGGACAAAGTTACTGCCCTATCTACTTCTGCCATTGCTGATTAACACGGAGAGAAATCATGACATTAACTAATAAATTTATCAGTCTTTGTAGTTTAGCTCTTTTATTATTCTCGGCTAATAGCTTTGCTACTGGACCTAGAGTTGCGCCGAGTTTATTTGTGACTGATAAAAACATTATGTATGCGCAGGAGTACGCACCTTTTGTTAGCAATACAAATGAACAACAAGGCTTATTAATGGAGCTTATCAACAGCGTACTAAAAGCAGAAGGCATAGTGGGTACTGTTAATATTTTACCGACCCAAAGTATGGTGCAATATTATTTTAGCCAAGAAATGCCTTTGGCAATTATTGGTCCTGACTTCAAACTGTCTAAAGCTGCAAACAGAAAAGCGACTTTTATTGCTGTTTTAAGTTTAGATAAATATTATTATGCTTATCAAAAAGATGAAGCGAAGGCTTTAGATTGGTCAGGTAAACTGAAAAATTTAAACGGTAAAACTTATGGCGCTAACAAAGGCGAGGATGTCACTGCCTATAAGCAAGCTGGCATCAATATAAAGTACGCCAGAACACCGGCCTTAGTAAAACAGTTACTGCAAGGAAAAGTCGATTTCATTGCTATGCCTGAAGCTACCTTTAACGATTTAAGCAAGCAATATCGCTCAGAGCAAGCGGTTTCGTTTATTAAAATGACAGTTAAAGCAGGTAAGATGCTTATGGGTATTACCTTTAATAAAAACCATTCTGAAGGCCTGCAAGCGGCTAAAAAATTTAAAGCAGGCTTGAAAAAACTGATTAGAAGTGGCCAGTACCAAACAATTTTACACAAACATTTAGGTGCTGCTATTGCTGCCGATGAACTTATCAAGCGTATACAATAATTATTTAGTTGATAATGAACCTTAAATCTCATTTAACCAGTTTACTGTGCCTTTGTTTATATCTAGCTTCGTGGGCGAGTGCAGCAGAAACCATTCATTTTGGTGCTAATGAAAGCCCACCTTATTGGTCATTCAGCATGGATCAACAAGGTATGTGCGGAGAGATTTTACAAGCACTTTCTGCAGAAGCGGGGTTGAATGCAGAAGTCACTTTTAAACCGCTAAAACGCTTAATTGAAGATGCGCATAATAATGATCTAGGCAACCCTGTTTTTTATATTAAGGAACAAGATTTTGCTGGCATTATTCCTATCGCCCTATATCAAGCTTCGTTTTATTACTATCAGTCGAATCATTCAAACAAAATAACCATAGGCTCGCTCGCGGACTTAAAACAATACAAAATTGGCATATTGAGTGGATCTTTAATTGATCAACAAGCTTTTGAGCGCGCTGATATTCAGTTTGAAACCAGCTATAGCCAAGCCTCTATTTTTAAAAAACTGAAATTAGGCCGGATTGATTTAGCGATAGAAATAGATTTCATTGCCGAACAAATGATTAAGCAACTTTACCCAATGCAGCGACAAGATTTTGCACACATCAGTATTACTCATAAACCGGAGGCTATTGCCATCATGATTAATGAAGAAACGCCCGGTGCAAAACAAATAGCGCTGCGCTACCGTGATGCTTTGAAAAATATTATTGCCAACGGGCGTTATCAAGCAATATTAGCAAAATATTACCAAGGCATAGCTATGCCTAATAATTGGTATGAGGAATTGGCGCGCTATGACCGCCTCTATAATTTTGACCTAGACGAATAAAAATAACGTGAGTATAAAATCAAAAATCATTATCAGTCTTTTATTAGTCGTCATTTCTGTTCTAGGCGCTTCAGCCGCTTATCATTACTATCAAACACAGCAAGCTTTATATGCTGAGCTTGAGTTACGCGCTGCACGTAAGTTACAGCGCCTTGAAGAAAATTTGGTTTTGCCTTTATGGGAATTGGATGAAGATTGGGTCTATAAAATATTACAGACAGAAATGGTTGATAAGGAAGTGTATGCCATTAGTGTTACTGGAGCCGGAGATCTAGAAGAAGCCTTGGTGCGCGATCAAAACTGGCAAGTGGTTGCTCAAGTGACAGATGCTATAGCAGCCGAAGGAATCTTAGTAAAGCAGGCTAAAATATTACGTAACGATGAGGAAATTGGTGAACTAAAAATAGCTTTAAGCAATCACTTAGTCTCCGAGCGTCTCAAGCAAGACCTTATTAATAATCTTATAAGTACCGCAGTGTTGATTGTTTTAATTGTCCTATTCTTAGGGTTGGTTTTAACTTGGAGTGTCCTAAACCCTTTACAGGCTATTTCCCTTGCTGTGCTAGAGCTGGCTAAAGGAAACTATGAGACTTCTTTAAAAAATAACAGCAAGGATGAGATTGGTCAATTAGCTAATGGTTTTGAGAATATGCGTAAAAATATCAAATTACGTGGGCAGGAGCGTGACGAAGCAATTATTTCATTAGAAGCGTCAAAAGCCGAACTCATCCAATTAAATGAAAATCTCGAGTCGAGAGTAGCAGATCGAACAACCGATCTAGAGAAAAGCAATTTACAATTACAAGAAACAAGCTCGGCATTAGAGCAAGCAAAAAATGCGGCGGAATCATCCAATAAATCAAAAAGTATCTTTTTGGCCAATATGAGCCATGAATTACGCACACCTATGAATGCTGTCCTTGGTTTTTCTCGCTTAATGTTAGATGACCCAAATATAACGTCAGAACAAAAAGAAAACCTGGATATTATTAATCGTAGCGGTAATCATTTACTTAACTTGATTAATGATATTTTGGATATGGCTAAAATCGAATCAGGCCGCATGCAAATGGAGCATGAGCCTTTTGATTTAGCTCTATTGATGCGTGATATTATTGATATGATGCATGAGCGTGCCGAATCAAAAGGCATTGATTTATTCTTAGATCAATCCTCATCCTTTCCGCGTGCCATTGATAGTGATGCGGGGAAAATACGCCAAATCTTAGTTAATTTGTTGAGTAATGCCATCAAATGCACAGATAGTGGACATGTATTGTTACGCTTAAGTACTTATGAAGATAATTTAGATCAGCCTGTTATTTGCTTTGAAGTGGAAGATACTGGGCGTGGAATTAGCAAAGAACAATTGCCGCTGATTTTTAGTGCATTTATTCAAGTCGGGGAGCAAGCAGAACAAACAGGTACAGGTCTTGGCTTAGCAATTACCCAGCAGTTTGTTGAGCTGTTAAAAGGCCATATTTCTGTTAGCAGTGAACTAGGCAAAGGCACTATTTTTAAAGTTGCTATCCCGATTATTAAGCTCGATGAGCAAAACCTATTAAATATTACGCCACAAGACAACCATAAAATTATAGGCCTAGCACCAGGACAAGCTAGCTACCGAGTTCTGATCGTTGAAGATCAAATGGAAAACCGTTTATTATTACGCCGTATATTAGAAACCGCCGGCTTTCAAGTGATTGAGGCGATCAATGGACAGCAAGGCTTAGAACAATTTAAACAATGTACACCAGATTTTGTTTGGATGGATAGGCGCATGCCTATTATGGATGGCATTACCGCAACCTATAAAATTAGAGAGTTGGCCGAAGGTAAAAATATCCCCATTGTTGCCGTTACAGCTTCGGTTTTTGAACAAGAGCGTTATGCACTTTTGCACGCTGGGGTTAATGAAATTGTAAATAAACCATTTCGCGATGAAGATATTTTTAACTGCATGGCTAGATACTTAGACATCGAATATCAGTATAAAATTGAAGAAATAGACACAGAGACTCCAATAGCTATTGAGATAACTGCAGCACAAATCAGTCATTTAGCTGATGCATGGCGGCGCGAGTTAACAGCGGCAGCAAATAGCTTAGATGTAGAGTTAAGCTTAGAACTCATTGCCACAATTCAAGAGTCAGAACCTGTTATTGCAGAACGCTTAAAAGACTTGGTAGAGCAATTTAATTTTGAGAAAATTATTGAGCTAATGGAGCAGCAATAATATATCGCTGTTTAATAAATTTTGACAGCTAATCATTTTTAGTTTTTATCTGGGGCCTACCTAAAGTAGAGACAAGGCATGCCTTGTCTTGTCTCTACAGCTCTAAATAATACGGTCAGAATTTATGGATCGATTAATAATAGAGCTTATTTAAAGTTATTTACTACAACTTTTCCGCCAGAAATAACTAAATCAGGATATTCAAGAGGTTTAAATTTTACAAAAGGATTGCCTTTTACCGCGATAATATCGGCTGGTGCACCTTCAGTTAAAGTACCTAGTCCTGGAATCCCAAGGTTTTCACCCGCTTTTGATGTTGCTGATCTAAAAACATTTAGCACGTCATTAAAATCGATAGATTCGCCGCTTGTTAAATGTAAGATGCGATGCATTTCTTCAGCATTAATTCCCCATGGCACATCATTATGACCAATTTCTGAGCCATAAATAAAGTCAGCTCCTTTATGAGTCAGAATATGAGTATTAACATCTATTCCATGACAATCAGAAAGCGTATCCAATGTTGTTACCATTTTTACGCCTTGATCTACCGCTCTTTGTAATAAAGCTGGATCAATTTCTGCACAAGGAAGGTGAGCAAACTCATCTACGTTAGCGTCTAATGCGCGTTCAACCCCAGTATTTTCACCAACATGAGCAGTAACTTTTAAACCTAAGGCATGAGCTTGTTCAACAATGGCATTAACAGTGTCTTGCTCCATTATTGGCCATGGTGTATCAGAACCTGTGTCATGTCCATGTCCGCCTGATGACCAAGGTGCTCCATGTTCACCACCTGGCTCTAAAGCAACTTTAATAACAACAGCTCCCGCTTCAGCAAAATGATTAACTAAATGGATGCCTTCTGCAGGAGTGTCAGCTTCAAAGGCAACAATATCAGTCGCATGGTGACTATCTCCATCACCGCCACCGAACAAGTTATTTGGATAACCGCCTGTTGCTTGAAGAATAGGCCCAGAACTTAATAGGCGTAATTGACCTTTTCCACCTTCTGGAAAATGAAGCGCTCCACCAGTATCACGAACAGTCGTTACACCATGTTTAAGAACAACATCTTTAGATACATTTTGGAAAGTAACATGTGCATGAGATTCAATAAAGCCTGGCAAAATAGTGGCATCTCCTAAATCCATTTCTTTTGCGCAAAGACCATCAAACTCATTAATGCTACCAACTTGTTTAACTTTGCCTTTCTTCGTCATGATGGATGAATCTGTATGTAGCATATCACCATCAAAAATTCTTGCTGCTTTATAAACACGACATTTTGGGCCGGTGTCAGCTAAAGCGTTAAAACTTAATGCTTGGCTTGCTAAAATTGAAGCCAATATTAAATTAGGTTTAAAAAAGGAATGATTGTTTTTCATTAGCTATTCTCAGTTTACGTCAATGTAAATTGATAGCCCCCTCAACTATCCCAAATGTTATGAACGGTTAGATTCATAACAGGTAAGAATGGTAACTGATAATAAGAATTGATCCCATCTGTATTTGTATGTTAAAAGTATTACTTTGTATGCTAAAAGTATTTAGATAGAAAATTTATTATAAAAAACTATGAGTTAGCTCTTAAAAATTGAGAATATATGAATTTGGCTTTGTACTATGCTTGATATACAGATTTACTTTTTAAGCTATTAAAATCCTTTTATCTCTTTCTAAAATAAATATGAAACAAAATCAACAAAATAGAAGGCGGTGGAGTATAAATACAGCTGATTTAAGTATGCAGCAACACACTAATTATTTAAAACAGGTATTGCCTAAAGATGCGGGGAAAGGGTATTCCCATTTTTTTAAATTAGGACAAGACCTTAATTATATTGAAACTAAATATAGACCTGAACAAGATTTGAGTTTATTAAGCCAAATAGATAATGTGGAATCGCGATTGGTGGTGTCTTTAGGAATTAAAGGACGTTCACGATTTGTTACTCAGAAAGGGGAAGATGTTTTTTTCAATGAAGGCTATACAACAATAACCAGTTTTAACTCCAGTTTGGGAGAGCGTCAATACGAAGCTGGAGAAGACCTTTTACAGTTGCGTTTTTCACTTTCAAAAGAATATTTAAGTCGATATTTTGGTGAAAAAAAGTCTTTATTATTTTTTAAAGAACAAGGTGTTCACAATTTAAGTTATCAACCCATAACGCCGCAAGGGTTATTGTCTGTTCAACAATTATTGGCAAATAATACTCAAAAGGAAACGCAAAATATTTTTATGCACGGGCAAGCTTTGTCTTTATTGGCATCGGAATTAAGTGTGTTATTTAATAACGGAGAGGAAAAGTTAGAAAAATATACTCAGCATGATAAAGAAATAGCTAAAACGGCAAGAGATATTTTATATGCTGAGTTTAAAAATCCACCTTCTGTTGAAGTCTTGTCAAAACGAGCAGGAACAAATCAGCTTAAATTAAAAAAACTATTCCATCACTTTTTTAATACTACGCCTTATGGGCTTTTATTAGATATACGGATGAATATAGCCTATCAATTATTAGAATCTTCTCAGTGTCAAGTGAGTGTTGCTGCTGATCATGTTGGTTATGGTCATGCCAGTAATTTTAGTGCAGCATTCGTTAAGTTTTTTGGCATATCACCAAAGTTAGTTTCTCGGAAGTATCAGAATAAATAATAAATTATTTATTCTGATACTTTTTTCTTGGTCGAAATTAGAATGCTCCCAGTATTTCTACGAATCTACAGCTTGAATTTATTGGCATGATTGATATAAGTTCGCCCATTAATATCTTCTGAACCTTCGCCTTTTAGTACGGCAACAATATCCTTAATCACAATATCTTCTTCTTGATGATAAGAATGTTCAGCTATACCACCAACGACACTGCTGGCATCAACAAGGACTATTTTTGCTGAGATTTCATGCGGTTTATTAGGGCCATCATGACCAAGTCGATCAGGATTCCCTTTGGCAACGTCTGATATTTTTAGCGCTAAATCACCACTGTTGAAATAAATAGTAATACGTTGGGCTAAATGCGGTAATTTAGCAAGTTTATAGTCATGCTCAAATGCATCATTATCTTCATCGGCAGCCGTTAGAATAATCTCATCAAAAATACGGGTTAAAGAGGGTGCATCTGGTATTTTTTGGGCTTGTTGAAGTGCATGAGTTAATACATAATTTCCCATACTATGAGCGATTAGGTGTACTTTTTGATTACAAACCTCGTTAGGTTTACAGTCTTTAAAAAAGCTAGATAGTTTTATCAGTCCTCTAGCAAAGGCATAGCCTGAAGCTTCGGCATCATGACGATCATTAAAGTAGTTAGTCGTTTTGCCATCAGAAGGCCAAGAAAATACAAAAACATTGGGTTTATAGCCTTTCTCTGCATATTTTTCTGCCATTTTTGCGGCAGATTCAATTGCTTCAGAAAAAGAGACATTAAAGCCGTGAATAAAAACCAGAGAATCAACGAGGTTCTTTTTCATGTCTTTTCTTAGATTGTTAAAAATTTCTTGTGATCCCTGTTTGGGCTTATTAGGTAAAACTTTTATACTGGATTTATCAATGTCGCCATCAATTACATTAGCTAGCCCAAACCTAACATCACCAAGGTTATCACGAGAAAAACCTTTACCAAAATTAGTTGGATTTTTTTTGTTCGGGTTGCGATTAGTTGCGAAATATACAGTGGTTCTAGTCATTTTGCTTTCTCCTCACCAAGTAAAAAACTCAAATTCAGTCTAACATATTTTTCCATGGGGACTTTTGATTTTAAAAGACAAGTTTTTCTATTGTTTAAATATAAGGGTTTAGTTATTTAGTCTGCCGTAAAACTAGGCTTAAATAGGTTAAACTAAGCTAATTGAAATATTATAAAAATCTTAATCGATGATAGAGGGTAGTATCATGCAAAAGTACATAGTTTTAGCTTTAATCTTTTTTTCAAGTACTTCTTTTGCTGTAGAGCTAGAGCCGCCTGAATTACCCATGCCTGTGCAAAGTGGGGAAATAATGGAGCCAGATATTACCATTATCCGCAAAGGCAAAAAAACGATTCAGGAATATCGAAAAAATGGCAATCTTTATATGGTAAAAATTGTTCCAGCCGTTGGCCCATCTTATTATCTAATTGATACCGATGGTGATGGAAATATGGATGTAAGAAAAAGTGATTTAGAGAAAGGTATGAACATTAATCAATGGAAGGTCTTTGAATGGGATTGATTTCTAGTTTTTTGATCAAGACTAATCAGTTATAAAGCTTTATTTCACTGAATTTCTTTAAGGGGAGATAGTAGCTCAGCTCTTAGCCCAAACTTGAAAACTCTTCTGTCTCCCCCATATTAAAGGTAATTAAAAAATTTATTGAAGGGGATACCATTATGAGAATGGATAAATTAACCAGTAAATTCCAGCAAGCATTAAGTGATGCACAAAGCCTGGCGGTTGGTAAAGACCAGCAATTTATTGAACCATTTCATGTCATGCTTGCACTTCTTGATCAAGACGGTGGAAGTATAAAACCATTATTAATTCAAACAGCGGTTAATGTCAGTGCTATGCGTGCTGATATTGTGCAAGAGATTGAAAAATTTGCCACAGTATCAGGAGCAGGAGGGGATGTTCAAATTTCCAATGATCTGTCACGGATGCTTAATTTAACTGATAAATTTGCTCAAAAGCGCCAAGATAATTTTATTTCCAGTGAGCTATTTTTATTGGCGGCTTGTGACGGCAAAGGTGCTTTAAAAACATTATTAAATAAATATGCTGTTAATAAAAAAGCAATAGAGCAAGCGATTGATAATATGAGAGGAGGGCAATCCGTGGATGACCCTAATGCTGAAGATCAACGCCAAGCGTTAAAGAAATATACTACTAATCTAACTGAAAGAGCTGAACAGGGTAAGTTAGATCCTGTTATTGGGCGAGATGATGAGATTCGTCGGACGATTCAAGTATTGCAACGTAGAACCAAAAATAATCCCGTATTAATTGGTGAGCCCGGTGTTGGTAAAACAGCCATTGTTGAAGGTTTAGCGCAACGTATTGTTAATGGTGAAGTGCCAGAAGGTATTAAAGGTAAGCAACTTTTATCGTTAGATATGGCGGCTTTGATTGCTGGTGCAAAATTTCGGGGTGAATTTGAAGAGCGTCTAAAAGCGGTGCTAAATGATGTGTCTAAGCAGGAAGGTCAAGTTATCCTGTTTATAGATGAATTGCATACCATGGTTGGTGCAGGTAAAGGCGAAGGGGCAATGGATGCCGGTAATATGTTAAAGCCAGCGTTGGCGCGTGGAGAATTGCATTGCGTAGGTGCAACTACTTTAGATGAATACCGTCAATATATAGAAAAAGATGCAGCCTTAGAAAGGCGCTTCCAAAAAGTCCAAGTTAATGAGCCTACGGTAGAAGATACCATTGCTATTTTACGCGGCTTAAAGGAACGTTACGAAGTACATCATAGCGTGGATATTTCTGATCCAGCCATTGTTGCCGCAGCGACATTATCTCATCGCTATATTTCTGATAGACAATTACCCGATAAAGCGATTGATTTGATTGACGAGGCGGGCAGTCGGATTCGTATGGAAATGGATTCTAAACCCGAGGTAATGGATAAGCTGGATAGACGTTTGATTCAATTAAAAATTGAACGTGAAGCAATGAAAAAGGATTCTGATAAAGCCTCCAAGAAAAGATTAAAAACGTTGGAAGCGGCTATTCTTGAATTAGAAAAAGAGTATTCTGATTTAGAAGAAATATGGAAAGCAGAAAAGGCGGCTTTACAAGGTTCTGCTTCAATTAAAGAAAAGCTAGAGCAAGCAAGGTTTCAGTTAGAGGCCGCAAGTCGATCTAATGATTTAGCAAAAATGTCTGAACTTCAGTATGGTGAAATTCCCAAGCTGGAAAAAGAATTAGATCTAGCTTCACAGGCTGAAATGCAAGATATGACTTTGTTACGTAATAAAGTAACAGAAGAAGAAATTGCAGAAGTTGTTTCTAAGTGGACCGGAATCCCAGTCTCTAAAATGATGGAAGGTGAGCGAGATAAACTGTTAAGGATGGAAAGTGAGTTGGGTGAGCGAGTTATCGGTCAGCAAGAGGCTTTAAAAGCAGTTAGTAATGCTATTCGTCGCTCAAGAGCGGGTCTGTCAGACCCTAATAGACCTAATGGCTCATTTCTGTTTTTAGGCCCAACGGGGGTTGGTAAAACAGAGTTATGTAAAGCACTGGCTGAATTTATGTTCGATACCGAAGAGGCCATGGTGCGTATTGATATGTCAGAGTTTATGGAAAAACACTCTGTTGCGCGGTTGATTGGAGCGCCTCCTGGTTATGTCGGCTATGAAGAGGGTGGTTATTTAACAGAAGCGGTGAGACGAAAACCTTATTCAGTCATTTTATTAGATGAGGTCGAAAAAGCACACCCCGATGTTTTTAATGTGCTTTTACAAGTGCTGGATGATGGGCGTTTAACTGATGGACAAGGTCGAACTGTTGATTTTAGAAACTCAGTCATTGTCATGACCTCTAATTTAGGCTCAGAACAAATTCAGCTGTTGTCAGGGTCGGAAAATTATGAGGCAATGAAATCAGCAGTGATGGATATTGTTTCAAC
>CAJVYL010000031.1 GCA_913009265.1 uncultured Methylococcales bacterium | reverse complement strand
AATTGATGTTGAAGGGGTAACAAATAACAAACACCTGGGGTGCCATCACTATTGTAACCACAGGCAAAGGTGGGCAAGCTATTACCCAAATCAATGGCTAAACGTCCTCCGTAAACTAAAAAAACAAAAGCGGCTAATTGAAACCAGAAGCGAAAATGTCGTAGATCTACTCGATCAATACGCGATTTAATGCTCATCAAACGTCTCCTCTTTAAAAGGTTTGATCCGTCGTTTACGATAGCTATAACCACCAATACC
Organism: uncultured Methylococcales bacterium; assembly: GCA_913009265.1. Lineage (GTDB taxonomy): Bacteria > Pseudomonadota > Gammaproteobacteria > Methylococcales > Methylomonadaceae > QPIN01. The sequence continues at coordinate 20,491 of CAJVYL010000031.1, read as the reverse complement.
CATTATTAATATGCCTGCGCTAGCAAAATACAAGGCTTGTTCTGAGGATTTACTAGCCAATTGCTGGGGGTAATAGCGCCCTGTTGTTGAAGTTGTATATTCAGTCTGCTTATAAGCAAGTCCATCTAAGGAGCCTGTTTCACTGGTCTGATGTTCAGCACTAACTAGGTAACTGTCTCTAATACGTACACGACCACCATGTCCTCTCTCAACTTTCTTACCTTCCTTTTCAGCTTTTTTTGCATCAAAAAAATTATCTTGAATAACCTGAAAGCTTGCAATACCTTGCTCATCACTTTCAGTAGAATTAATCCACCCTTGCTTGGTTTCAAGCTTTACAGTAACGCCCGAAATAGCTTCACCATAATGCAAAATTAAGAATTTTAGCTGTGTTCCTGATCGGATACGTGTGTGAAAGTCTTCCTCTGGCAGTCTTAAGCGCACAATATCTAAAGGCGCGCCACTCCACTTTTGAGGCTTAACTAAGTTTCTATCGTACTTATGCCCATTTCGACAATTATGCTTTAAGGTTTCTGCCTTAGCGCTCATAACAACAAGCGTATTATTATTGACTAAACGCTCTATAAAATACGAATTATAAAACCCCTCATCAGGCATAGGGAAACGAATGGATTGCTGTTTGGTTTCTGAATCTATTTGCGGTACATGTATATTTTCTTGTACATCTACCTGAACATACTCGCCAATTGCCGAAGTTACATAATTAGATTTAGCTAAACTTTCACCTTGCCGCAGCCATAATTGCTTAACATCAATCCCATCCACAACATGGACATAACCTCCATGGCGCATTTGCATTTTTTTTACCAGCGCCCTATCGGGTGACTGGTCTGTAAACCATAGCTTTTGTGTACTAGCAAAGAGTTTGCTAGAAAAAAATAAACAAAGAAATATTAAAGTTAAATATGGTTTCATTTTTGCGCTCCAACCAATTAATTATTCCCAAAGAAAAATACCCCAACTAATTAAGGCTGCATTATTTGAGCCATAACCGCCTTTGATAGGAAACACCTTACGTATCCTCAGGTACAGCCAAGGTAAAAAAATAAAGAGAATTTTTATTGCTATAAAAGCAAGTCATATCCCTCATATAATTGTGGGATATGACTTACAAAAAGCATCGTAAAAACTGACATTAAAACTATAAAAAATTAATTCCGACAGTTTTTTGTAAGCGTTACGTTGTACTGATGAAACATTTTTCTAGGCTAGTCACCATTAAGTGTGGATTTTGTTAGCTCTTAAGCCCTCTCCTGCTGGAGAGGGTTTGGTTTGGGTCGACTGCATGGAAGTAGGAGGTAGAGCAAAGCAGGAGCAATTGCCGAGAGGAGAAAACTAACAGTATGTAATTCAAATTTCCTTTTATCTCTTGATTTATAAGAAAATATTAAAGAAGAAGAGAATTATTTAAATTTCTCCTCACCCCTCCCTCTCCAACAGGAGAGGGCTTTTAAGAGCGACTTCAACTTTTCAACACTTAACGATGACATAGCCTTTTCCTATATATAAAGTTAAATTCTAACTATTTACAGGCTATTTATTGATAACGGCGTACAACTTGCTTTATCACCTAAGTCTTATAAAAATAAACACGACCTATTACCCACCATATTCTTACTATTAATTTTGGATCAAGATAAATGAATGCTCTTATCAGCTGGTTTACTCGCAATAGTATTGCAGCCAATTTACTTATGCTTGCAATCTTATTATGGGGAATTGCCTCCTTAGGGAAAATTATTGTTGAAGCACACCCAGCTTCACAAATGGACAGTATTACTGTCAGCGTAGCTTATAGAGGTGCAACGCCTGCCGAAGTCGAAGAAAGTATTGTTATTCGTATTGAAGAAATCACCCAAGATCTTGAAGGTATTAAAAGTATAAGTTCCGAAGCCGTAGAAAGTAGCGGTACAGTCACTTTTGAAGTATTGGAAAATTACGATCCTCGAAAACTATTAGAAGATATAAAAGCACGGGTTGATACCATCATCACCTTTCCTGTTGATAGTGAACGACCTGTTATTGCATTGGCTCAAAGACGCTGGGAAGTAATTAGCGTTATTATTGCTGCCGATATACCTGAGAGTGAATTACGCAAAGTCGGTGAATGGATTCGTGATGATATTGCGGCTCTTCCAGGTGTATCCTTAGTACAACTAACCTCTGTAAGGCCTTATGAAGTTGCTATTGAAGTTTCAGAAAAGAACTTACGTCGCTATGGCTTAACACTGGATGATGTCACTCAATCTATTAACAAATCTTCACTCAACTCCCCCGCAGGTATTATCAAGTCTTCTGGTGGTGAAATTCTTTTACGCACCAAGGGCCAAGCTTATATAAAGCCCGATTTTGAACGCATTGTTTTACTAGCTCGTGATGATGGCAGCCACTTAAGACTAGGAGATATTGCCACTGTTATTGATGGTTTTGAAGAAGAACCGTTATCGACTACTTTTAATCATAAACGTAGCATAAAAATTGAAGTATTTCGTGTAGGTGATCAAAGTGTTATAGAAATTGCGAAAACGGTTAAAGAATATATTGCCGATAAGCAAAGCAGTTTACCTCCAGGTGTCGAGTTAAGCTATTGGAGAGATCATGCTAAATCAATCAAAATAAGATTATCTACGCTATTAAATAGTGCAGTGCAAAGTATGATTCTTATTTTTATTGTACTGACCTTATTTCTACGTTTGTCTATTGCCTTATGGGTATCGGTCGGTATTCCTGTTGCTATTATTGGCTCTTTTGCAATTATGCCTATTATGGGTGTGAGTATTAATTACACCAGTGTTGGCGCCTTTATTATGGTGTTGGGTTTGGTTGTGGACGATGCTATCGTCACGGGTGAAAGTATTTATTCCCGGTTACGCAATAAACTTGATTCAGATTCGACTACGGCTGCAATTAGAGGGACTCAAGATGTTGCCGTACCTGTCACCTTTGGAATGCTAACAACTATTATGGCTTTTTCTGGGTTAATGATGAATACAGGCGGGGCGTTAAGTCGTATTTTTAATGTTGTTCCTATTATTGTTATCTCAGTACTAATTTTTTCGTTTATTGAATCAAAATTTATTCTGCCTGCTCATCTAAAATATTTAACTATTAATGATAATGATGATCATATACTCAGTCGATGGCAACGCTGGTTTGCAGATGGTTTAGAGCATGCCATTACACGTTTTTATACCCCATTATTAAGCCAAACAATCAAACGTCGATATTTATCACTTTCTTTATTCCTCTCTATTGCCGTTATCCTTATTAGCCTAATTGCCAGTGGACAAGTGGGTTTCACTTTCTTTCCCAGAACACAAAGTGATACAGCACGAGGGTCCTTAACCATGCCAGTCGGTACACCTTATGAAACGACTAAAAAGCATGTCCTAAAAATGACCAAGGCTGCAGAAAAACTACAGAATAAATATATAGACCCCGATACCGATAAAAGCATTATCACTGCTATTTTTAGTTCTGTTGGTGGAACAGGTGGTACAAGTAAACCTCAATCACATCTTGGTCGAGTGATGTTTCAAATTGTACCGCCTGAAATTCGGACTTTAGATATTAGCTCACAGCAGTTAGCTAAAGAATGGCGACAACTTATCGGCTCCATTCCTGGCGCTGAAAAAGTTAGTTTTATTGGTCATATCCGTCATGGGGGTATGCCATTAGATATAGAACTTAAAGGTCAAGACTTTGCTTTGTTAACTGATTTATCTGAACAAATTCAAACCTACCTGAATGGCTATCCTGGTGTCTTTGATATTTCGGACAACCATGAAGAAGGTAAAGAGGAATTACAATTAAGCATTAAACCCGAAGCTGAATTATTAGGCATCACTTTGGATGATTTGGCTCATCAAGTACAACAAGCTTTTCTTGGCCAACAAGCTCAACGTATTCAACGTGGACGCGATGATATTCGTATTGTTGTTCGCTATCCTGCGGCAGAACGTAAATCTTTAGCTAATTTAAAGAAAATGTATATAAGGTCACCCACTGGAATTGAAGTTCCCTTTGCTGATGTAGCTCAAATAAAAGTTGAGCGTAGTGCTGCTGCCATTCATCGTACAGATCGTTTTCGTACACTTAATGTAACAGCTGATATTAATAAAAAAACAGTTCAATTAGAAGTGTTAAAACGTGACCTGAAAGCTTGGTTAAAACAAACCCTTAGCGCCCACCCTAATGTACAGTACAGTTTAATCGGCGAGGCAAAAGACCAAGCAGAGTCATTTACCAGTGCTATCTCTGGGGCATTATTAGCTTTAGTGGGGATATATGCCATGCTTGCTATTCCATTTCGCTCATACAGCCAACCGTTAATAATTATGTCGGCTATTCCATTCGGCTTACTTGGTGCGGTATTAGGCCATATGATATTAGGTATAAACCTTACCATTAATAGCATTCTTGGTATGGTTGCACTGATTGGTATAGTAGTAAATGATAGCTTGGTTTTGGTCGATTTTATTAACCGCCGCAAACAGGCTGGGGATAGTATTGTAAAAGCTGTAACGCATTCTGGTTCAGCTCGATTTCGCCCCATTATGTTAACCTCATTAACAACCTTTGCAGGTTTAGTCCCGTTAATGTTTGAGAAAAATGTACAGGCTCAATTTTTAATTCCTATGGCCGTTTCACTCGGCTTTGGTATTCTTTTCGCCACCTTTATCACCTTATTACTGGTGCCAATTAATTATATGATTTTAGAAGATTTATTTAGCTTTGGCCGTAAATTTCGTGCAGAGAAAAAAGGATGAATAAAAAAATGGTATTTAAGCAAAAATATAAACTAACGCCTGCCATTCTCTCTATTGTTCTTACTTTACCTGCATGTAGTTATTTTAAAGCGACTGATTCTGCTCCTGAAACAGTAAAAATTCCTGATCAATGGTCATCAGCAAGTACTGAAAAACAACAGTCTGTTGGCCCTTGGTTAAATGAATTTTCAGCCCCTCAACTCAATACTTTAGTTACAGAAGCTTTTCAACAAAACCCAAGTATCCAAAGTCTAATAGCTAGCCTGACCATTGCAGAAGAACAAACATGGCTATCTTGGTCTGCATTTTGGCCAAAAATTAACGCAGGAATAGGTGCCTCCAGAAACCAACGGAGTAATGCCGCTGGTTTTTCTGTTTCTTCAAGTCGTATTAATAATGTAGGCTTTTCTTTAGATTTTATGTGGGAAATAGATCTTTGGTATAAATTGGGGAATGAACTCAATGCTACTGAACATGAAAGAATAGCTTCCTTTTCAGATTTACAAGCCGCACAACTTTCTTTAGCCGCTAATATTTCAAAAACTTGGTTTGATGCCATTATTGCAGGTCAGCAAGTGAAACTGGCAGAAAAAACCATTGTCAGTTTTAAAAATGCCCTAAATATTATTGAGCGCGGTTATGACAGGGGGATTTATCAAGCTCTTGATGTTCGCTTATCCCGAGGTAATCTATTAAATGCCCAAGGCCGTAAAGAAAGCTTTTTAAGAATTAAAGATGAATCAACTCGCTTGCTTGAGTCCTTACTAGGCCGTTATCCATCAGCAAGCCTTGAAATACCAGATGAACTCCCTGCTGTTTCTACAACTTTACCCAATAATATCCCTTCCAGTTTATTAAATAGAAGACCCGATATTATTGCTGCAGAACAACGCTTTTTTGCTTCTGATCAACGTATGATCAAGACTCGAAAAAATATGCTGCCTACGATTCAAATTAGTGGAAGTGGGGGGACCAGTACACAAAAATTAAAAGAAGTTTTTAACCCTGAATTTTTAATTTGGAGTATTGCGGGTAACCTTACTCAACCTATATTTCATGGCGCACAATTACATACCGAACGCCTACAAGCAGAAGCTCGAACTAAACAAGCGGCGGCTGACTATGCTCAAGTTGCTTTACAGGCATTTCAAGAAGTAGAAACAACCATGGCTGCTGAGAAATGGCTAAGTAAACAACAAGGCTTTTTAACGTCTGAAGTAAAAGAATCTCTAGAGGCTGAGCGGCTGGCAGAAAACGATTATATCGCTGGACTGACTGATATTATTACTTTATTAGAAGCACAACGACGTGCATTTACTTCTGAAAATAACTTACTTGATCTTCGTAAACAGCGCTTGCAAAATCGCGTAAACCTATATTTGGCCCTTGGCGGCCCAGTACTTACCACACCATCAAAATGAAACTAATCCGACAAATACTCCCTCTATTGGTTATTGCGCTAGGTCTACTGATTGCTTTTATTATTTTTAGTAATAAACCAGCTGCCAAACGTCGCCCCTCACACCCAAAGTCCTTAACGGTAGAGACGGTCAAACTACAAGCACAGGATTTCCCTGTATTAATTCATACTCAGGGCATTGTTGAACCACGTACAACTACAACCATTATTCCCCGTGTATCAGGAGAAATCATTAAAGTTTCAAACCAGTTTCGACCTGGTGGTTTTTTTGAACCTGGTGATACTCTGATGACTATAGACCCTACGGATTATTCATTAGATATTAAATCAGCACAGGCCACCTTAGCTGAAGCTATGTTTACTTTTGCCGACGAACAGGCTCAAGCAAACCAAGCATCCGAGAACTGGAAAAGATTAGATCGCCCAGGTAAGCCATCTGACCTAGTTTTACACAAACCACAATTGGCTCGCGCGCAAGCAGTTGCAGATTCAGCAAGAGCTCAACTACAAAAAGCCAAACTTAACCTTCAACGCACTAAAATTAAAGCGCCTTATGCAGGCCGTATTTTGGAACAGTTTGTTGATAGAGGCCAATATGTTTCCCCTGGTAATCCTTTGGCTAAAGTCTTTGCCATTGACTATGTTGAAATTCGCTTACCTATTACAGAAAAACAGCGCGGTATGATTGAGTTGCCTCGCCCTTTTCGGGGTGAAGCGAATAAGCCCTATAAAGGCCCAGAAGCTATTATTTATGCCTCTGTTGGGGGAAAAGAGTATCGCTGGAATGGTCGTGTTGTGCGTACAGAAGGTAGTGTAGATAGAGCAACTCGCCAAGTCTTTGTAATCGTTCAGGTTGATAATCCATATCAGCGCCATAGCGATAATAGACCTCCTTTAGAAATCGGCCAATTTGTAAAAGCAGATATTAAAGGAGCCGTATTAGAAAGTGTGTATGCCTTGCCAAGAACCTCTGTACAGGGCAATGACACGATTATGGTTGTCGATAAAGAAAGTCGCCTACAACGTAAAAAAATCAAAGTATTATGGGAAACACAAGATCAATTATTAGTAAAAGAAAGCTTAACCGAAGGGGAGCAGTTATGCGTAACTTATATCCCTTTTGCAGCTAATAATGCCAAGGTTAAACTAGCCTCTGAGGCAAATAAAAAACAAGGACATTCTCACAAAGCAAAACGCCCTCACCCAATGAGTAAATAGCAGATATGAATGCATTAATCGTTTGGTTTGCACGCAACCGCGTTGCTTCTAACCTGCTAATGGGGGTAATTGTTCTTAGCGGGCTAACCGTTATGCTAACAATGGTACCTGTTGAGTCATCACCTCAATATGAACGAAGTCGTCTGTTTGTAAAATTTAACTACCCTGGCGGTACACCTGAAGATATAGAAAAATCAGTCACTTCACGTATTGAAGAAGCTATTTATGATCTGCCTGGAATTACAGAACTACGCAGCACCTCTAGTGAAGGTGGAGGCTCTGTTACCATGGAGTCAGCTGATGGTTACGAATACAGAGAGGTAATGACTGATATTCAAAGCCGTGTAGACCTTATTCATAGCTTTCCTGATGAATTAGAAGACCTTGAAGTTGGCGTTATGTCTAGACGCTTTGAAGTTATTAGTATTTCTGTCAGTGGTGATTTACCTGAAGCTGAGTTGCGTACATTAGGTAAACAAGTCCGTGATGAAATTGCTGATTTACCAGGTGTCACCCAAGTTGATCTAACAGGTATCAGACCTTTTGAAATATCCATAGAAGTCTCTGATCAACAACTTCGTGAATATGAACTCAGTATTCTGGATTTATCCGAAGCTATTCGTCGTTCATCTATAGACCTGCCTGCAGGTGCTATTAAGACAGGTGATCATGAATTTTTGATACGTACAAAAGGGCAACTATATAAAGGTGTTGAGTTTGCTGAAATTGTAGTCAAAACTAATGCTGATGGAACTAGTCTGCGTATAGGTGATATTGCTCAAATTCATGATGGCTTTGTAGACCTTCCTATCTTATCTCGTTTTAATGGCACACCTTCGGTAATGATTGAAATCTATCGTTTAGGTGATCAAGATGCTTTAGAAATTTCTAAACAGGTTAAAAACTATCTAAAAGAAGTTCAAAATAGAATGCCAGCAGGCGTTGAAGTTGGCTATTGGCGAGATAGATCAAAGTATATTGATAGCCGTATTTCATCATTAATCCAAACAGCGATTCAAGGGGCCGTTTTAGTCTTTATTCTGCTAACTCTATTTTTACGCATGGAACTGGCTTTTTGGGTGGTGCTTGGAATTCCAGTATCTGTTATTGGTGCATTTGCTTTTATGCCGATGTTTGATGTCACTATTAATTACACCAGTATGTTTGCTTTTATTCTGGTTTTAGGGATTGTAGTGGATGATGCCATTGTTACTGGTGAGAATATTTATAAACATATGGGGCAAGAAGATGAAGACCCTACAACAGCTGTAATTCGTGGCACTCAAGAAGTGGCAACGGCCGTAACCTTTGGGGTATTAACCACCATTGTTGCCTTTGCTTCATTACTCACCATGGAAGGCGCTCGCAGTAAGATGTTTACCATGATTCCAGCAATTGTTATTCCTGTGTTGCTGTTATCTTTAGTTGAAACAAAGTTTATTTTACCTTCTCACCTTAAACATATGCGAGAAGGTCGCTCTTTCCCCTTATTAAATAAAGCTCAAAATAAAGTGAGTTCCTACTTACTTTATTTTATAAATGAAATATATCAGCCAATTTTACATAAATCGTTAAAAAGGCCGGGCCTCACACTGGCTATATTTTTTAGTATTTTAGTTATTCTCTGTAGCACTATTTTTAGTGGCTGGATTCGCTTTACTTTTTTCCCAAGGGTACAAAGTGAAATTGCTAGGTCTCAATTAACACTTCCTGAAGGCACGCCTTATGAAGTGACACGCCGTCATATTGAGCGTATAGAAAAAGCAGCTCTACAATTGCGTGATAAATATAATAATCAAAACCCTGATGAAACAATTATTACTAATGTGTACTCCACTGTCAGTATTCAAGGTAGTGTTCGCATGGGTTTAAAACCTAATCAGGGTCGAGTGAGTTTTGAGATTATTCCACAAGAAATGCGTACAAATCCTGTTAGTAGTACACAATTAGCCAGAGAATGGCGACAAATGGTCGGTTCGGTTGTTGGGGCAAAAAAACTAACCTTTAGTGCTTCTCTCTTTAGACCTGCCAATCCTATCGACTTTATGTTGAAAGGGCATGATTTTGATGAACTTAATCGTGTATCAGCAAAAATTAAACACCAACTTGCACAATACCCAGGCGTTTTTGATGTCGGGGATGATTTCTCCCAAGGCAAAGAGCAAGTTCAACTACAAATAAAACCTGAAGCAGAACTTCTAGGTATTAATAGTAGAGACCTTGGTCTACAAGTCCGTGGCGCTTTTCATGGTATGGAAGTACAACGTATGCAACGTGATGGTGAAGAAGTTAAAGTTTATATCCGTTACCCTGAATCTGAACGTGAGTCTTTTGCCAATTTAGAGTCTATGAAAATTCGCACAGCCGATGGTAACGAAGTACCTATCCAGCAAGTGGCCGATATTTCTATAACGCGAGCGCCTGCTGTTATTCATCATTCAGAACGCTATAGAACTATTCATGTAACAGCTGATGCTGATCAAAAAGTGGTACAACTATCAATTCTACGACAAGAAATGAATGTTTTTATAGATGAAATATTACAGGATCATCCAAAAGTTTCATTTGTAGAAGAAGGGGAAGCTAAAGAAACTAGGGCTTCTTTTAAAAGCCTAGGCTTAGGTATGTTATTAGTTTTATTTATTATCTATGCTTTACTTGCAATACCTTTTCAATCCTATTCTCAACCTTTTATTGTAATGTCCGTGATTCCATTTGGCTTAATTGGTGCCGTATTTGGACATATGTTGATGGGGTTAGATTTAACCATTCAAAGTGTCTTAGGTATGCTTGCCCTAATAGGTGTTGTAGTAAATGACAGCCTAGTGCTTGTGGATTATATAAATCGTTGCCGTCAAAAAGGGGCTGATTTATTTAATGCTGTACTAGAAGCTGGGAGTGCGCGGTTTAGGGCTATTCTACTCACATCACTTACTACCTTTATTGGACTTATGCCAATGATGTTTAGTGGTAATACACAAGCCCAATTTCTTATTCCTATGGCCGTTTCATTGGCTTTTGGAGTGTTATTTGCTACTTTTATTACCTTAATTTTAGTGCCTTGTTTTTATTTGTTATTGGAAGGCTTTAAAGAAAATAAGGATCGTGTATGGAATAACTTCCCGAAATTATAACGTAGGGTTTTTGTTTCATGCACGCTCCTAAGCTATATAATAACTAATGAATAATCATTTTACCGACCTAGTCCTCAAATCAACGAGCGCAAAATCTCTGTTTAAAATAGAAACCATACAAAGCTTATGGAGTGGCTATGGGGAAATTCTTCGATATGGCTTGAAAGGCAGTGAATTTAACAGTGTAGTCATTAAGCATGTTCGCTTGCCTACCGAAAAAAATCATCCAAGAGGCTGGAATACTGATTTATCACATAAAAGAAAAATAAAATCCTATCATGTTGAAATAGCTTGGTATCAACAGTGGAGTCGATTATGTTCATCTAGTTGTCGTGTTCCCCGTTGCTTGGCTGTTGAGTCTAAAAATAATGAAATGTTTATTTTGTTAGAAGATTTGGACAATGCTGGTTTTCCTCTACGACATTCACAAGTATCAGACAAAGAAATAAAGGCATGCTTATCTTGGTTGGCTAATTTTCATGCAATATTTATGAACCAAAAGCCAGATAGTTTATGGGAAATAGGTACATATTGGCATTTAGATACTCGGCCAGATGAATTACAAGCTTTACAAGACAAAAAACTCAAACAGTCTGCTGCAGCTATTGATTTAAAATTACAACAAAGTCCTTTTCAAACCTTTGTCCATGGTGATGCTAAATTAGCTAACTTTTGCTTTGCTAAAGATGGAAAATCAGTTGCGGCTGTGGATTTTCAGTATATTGGTGGAGGCTGTGGAATGAAAGATGTTGCCTATTTTATCGGTAGCTGTCTTGATGAGAAACAATGCCAACAACAAGAAACTGAATTATTAGATTATTATTTTAAGGTATTAAAACAAGCCTTAGCCCTTCATCATAAAACCATTAATCCTGGTGAGGTTGAGCAAGACTGGCGCGCTTTATATCCTGTTGCCTGGACTGATTTCCATCGCTTTATCAAAGGCTGGAGCCCAGGGCACTGGAAAATAAATAGTTATAGTGAGCGTATAGCGCGTGAAGTGACGAGTCAATTAACCCATCAAAAATAAGGTAGATTAAAACCTACGCCCCATAAGGCTATTAGTTTACATGGCTATTACTTACCACAGGTTGATTTAATAAATTAATCAGAGCAACTGTAGAGCGGACTTTAGTCCGCCATGAATGCAGCATCTACAATACCATTGCGGACTAAAGTCCGCTCTACATTTAAACTACCTCCAAAAAAAGCAAGCAGGATATTAAAGATGCAACTTAGTGACAAGGACCTCTATTTACTCAGCCAATGTGCTATTTCTGCCGCATTGCAAGCTGGTCAGGCAATAGCTAATTTTCAACATGACTCATTAACGGTTAATACTAAACAAGGAGGTGCTAGCTATGCATCTCAAGTTGTGACAGAGGTTGATCTGTTAAGCCAGTCTATTATTCTAAAAAACCTAGTGCCAAGCTGCCAAATATATGACTTAGCATTACTAACAGAAGAAAGCCCTGATGATGGAATAAGATTAGAAAAAGACTATTTTTGGTGTATAGATCCTTTGGATGGTACTTTACCTTTTATTGAAGCAATCTCTGGTTATTCTGTTTCTATCGCCTTAGTCTCTCGTGAAGGTGTACCTCAACTTGGTATTATTTATGACCCAATAGAGCAAACGCTTTATCATGCTATAAAAGGTAAAGGGGCTTTTCGTAATGGTAAACCATGGCAACTATCATCATCTTCTAAAGAGCAACTACCTCTCACCTTTATTTCTGACCGCAGCTTTGCCAAGCATCCACAATACCAACAAATTCTTACTCAATTAGAAAATTTTGCCAAAGCACAAGGCTATTCCGGATTAAAAACGATACAACAAGGGGGCGCAGCAATGAATGCTTGTTGGGTTCTAGAAAAATCACCCGCCTGTTATTTTAAATTCCCAAGTGAAAAAGATGGCGGCGGTGGATTATGGGACTTTTCTGCCTCTGCCTGCATATTTAATGAAATAAAGGCTGTTGTGAGTGATATACATGGGCAAGCCTTAGATTTAAATCGAGCTGATTCTATTTTCATGAATCACCATGGTGTTATCTATGCTTCTGACACTGTTATTGCTAAATTTATTCGGGATTTATATTAACTTTAAATCCAGCTAATTCTGTTTTTAATAATTTAATATCTTTATCCAAAGGCTCTTTCTCATAGTGTAGCCTAGTATAAATCATTGTTATCTTAGCTACTTGTTCAGATAAATCAGGCCGTTGTAATTGGATTCTGTGACAATAGTTTTGGGCTGTTTCTGCGACTTCCTTATCAAGCCCTACTTTAGCCATTTTTTTACAAAACATCTGATATAACCTTACTTCTTCAGCTAACTTTGTTGTTTTATTTTTTAAGATAATCCATGCTAAAACTAAACTGATCCCCCCGATACTCCCCATAAGCCAATAAACTATTGATTTAATATTATGAATACCTAGCGATGATAAAAATTTAGTTTGATTTTCTGTACTGTAATTAATCACCCAGCGTTGCCAGCTATAATCGATATTACTCCACATTTGCCTTGCCTGCTTCATCCACGATAAAGCTTTACCGCTATTTGAAAACATAGGAGAGAAATTAATAATGCCTGTCGCTATTTGTAAATCAATATTTACATCTTGCTCTATACGTTCGGGAGCAATTGCCGCCGTTGGGTCAAACCGTGTCCATCCCTTATTTTTTAGCCATACCTCTGCCCAAGCATGTGCATTTGCCTGTCTAATTTCTAAAAAACCACCGACTTGATTTATCTCTCCTCCTTGATAACCTCCAATAACTCTTGCTGGAATGCCAGCAATACGCATTAAATATACAAACGCCGTCGCATAGTGACTACAAAAACCATATCTACTTTCAAGTAAAAATGTCTCTATAGGTTTATCCCCCATTAACGGCGGTCTTAAAGTGTAATGAAAGTTTTCAGTTTTAAAATGCATTAAAACATTCTGGATAAAACCCTCAGCCGATTGATCAAAACCATTTAATGTTGTTACTAATTTTTTTAATTTAGCTGATGGCTCGACAGGAAGTTGCACATTCTCTTTATATGCTTTATCACTAAGCTCCCCGGTATTATATTGAGTATATGAAGTAAATTTATACTCAGCACGCTGATTATTTTTCTCTGTCGTAATAATTTGGTACTGAGAATTTTGCTTTAATGCTTTAGGGAATGAAGAGGGCATATCAAGTGCAAAAACCCATTCTTTATCTTGGGGTTCCATCATTAAGGTATATTGATATTTATATCCCTTATAATCTACTTTACTGACAACTGCATTCTTTTTTGAAACTTTCCCTTCTGTCCAGCGTTTACCATCAGTATATGAATAAACCGGCCCTCTCCAATAAAGCTTGTTTTGTGAGGGTAATTCAGCATTAAATTTAGCCCTAAAAACCAACTCATCAGATAAACCTAATTGACTAATGGCTCCAGGTTCTAAACTATCACTCAAGCCGGTCCTAGCAGAATTTTGTTGATTAAATAGCATCCATCGAGGTGCTTCAACCCTTGGAAACAAAACAAATAAAACAATACTCAGTGGTAATGCCTGAAAAACGATAATGACTGCTGTTTTTAATGCCGCTAAAGTTGCAGGTTTTTGGCTATTGATTAAAACTAAGGTTGCCAATAATACACAAGTGACAAACAAAATATAAGCAGCCATTAGAATACTTTGCTGATATAAAAATTGTGATGTTGCTACGATAAAGGCAAGATAATTAACGAGATAAATATCTCTTGTTTGATTAATCTCTAATAACTTAAGTCCTAGTGCTATAACAAATAAACTTGTCCCCGCATCACGCCCTAAAAAAGTATGGTGTTGTTGATAAAGTAAAGAAATTGCCCCGATCATCAAAATAAAAAGTAACCATTTATTGGGTAATAAATTTACTTTCCAAATACAGATAAATCGCCAAACTAACAAACTATTAAAGGCAACAAATACAGCTAAAGGAATATGGTTAATGTGCGGTAGGGTAATTAACCCAATTGAAAGCAATAAAAAAACAAGTACTTTTTGATTAATACTTAATTCCATCGTTTACCAATCTCAATTAAAAAATAGCTATGAAGCAAACATAGCTTACCTACTTGTAGGGCTGACTTTAGTCCGCCATAAAGGTCGTTACGCTAATGATAGCGGACTGAAGTCCGCTCTACAGTATTCTATACTCTCATCTTGTTTTAACTTAAGTTTAGGTTTTGGGAAACAAAAGATCAAAAGAACAGGGCTTATGGATTCCATAACCTTGAGCATAATTAACCCCAATTTCCGTTAGAATATCCATAATTTCATCATTTTCGACAAATTCTGCAATAGTTTCTAAACTCATCACTTGGCCAATCTGATTGATGGATTCAACAAAAGCTTTATCAATTTCATCATCAACTATATCTTTAACAAATAAGCCATCTATCTTTAAATAATCAACAGGCAATTCTTTTAAATAGGCAAAAGAAGAAAGCCCGCTACCAAAGTCATCTAAAGCGACCTTACAACCTTTAGCTCGTAAACTTGATAGAAAATTGGTTGCCTGATTTAAATTAGCAATTGCAGCTGTTTCAGTGACCTCAAAACAAAAGTTCTTAGCAGGAAAACCAGACTCATCAAGTAAACAACTAATCCTATCAAGCAGATCTATATTTGCCATTGATGTACCCGACAAATTGATTGAAAGTATCAAATTATCAGGGTATTTGTTTACTTTTCTAAGGTCTTCTAATTTTTCAAACACCTTTTCAACAACCCAAGTATCTATACTACCAATCAAGTTAAATCTTTCTGCAGCGGGTAAAAAAGCACCTGGTGGAATAGTTTTACCACTTTCATCGATCATTCGTAATAACACTTCATAATGATCAGAGCTACCATCCTGACATTCAACACACTGTATCCGTTGTAAATACAGTTCAAAACAATCATTATCCAATGCAGCTTGTAAGCGTGACACCCATTGCATTTCCTTCTGATGCATTGAAGATGCTGATGCATTTATTTCATGAAAACAAACTCTATTTCGCCCACTTTCTTTTGCCACATAACAGGCTGCATCAGCGGCACTTAACACTTCCGATGCTTTTGCTTCCTCTCCTGTTATTTCAGCAATACCGATACTAACACCTATCTTAAAAGATCGTGTTTGCCAGCCAAAACGAAAACCTTCAACGGCTTGTCTTAAATTATTTGCTACTGCAAGTGCATTTTCTGCATCACAGCTTTCTAGTAAAACACCAAATTCATCACCACCTAGACGTGATAATACATCAGATTTACGTAATTTCAGCTCTAAAATAGTTGTAATTTGCTTGAGTAATTCATCACCTGCATCATGTCCACAGGTATCATTAACAACCTTAAATTGATCTAAATCTAAATACAGTAAATGGTGTTGCAAATTATCAGACTTAGCTTTATTCAACAGGGTATGCATATCCGATTCAAACTGTCGACGATTTGCCAATCCAGTTAGAGGATCGTGTAATGCTTGCCAGTTTAATTCTTCAGCTAAAGCTCGTGATTGAGTAACATCTCTAAACACTAATACTGTTCCAAGCATCACGCCATCATCATTAATAATAGGTGAAACAGAATCATGAACTGAAAATCGCCTCTCTCTGCCTACTAAAATATGTTCTTTTTCATTAACGATAATATTCTTTGATTGTAAACAATCAGCAACTGGAGATGGAATAGCCTTGCGGGTATTTTCATTAATTAATTTAAAATAATCACATACTTTTTTATTTTGAACATCTTCTTCTCTTACCCCAATGAGAAACTCAGCCACTGGATTCATTGATAGAATTAGCCCTTGTTCGTCCGTTGTAATAACAGCATCAATAATAGAACTTAAAGTAACTTGAGCCCGTTCTTTTTCCTCAGCTAATTTTCTTGTAATAGCCTTGGTTCGTTTTACTTGTTCAAGTAACTGTTTTTCACGATTAAAGCTAGCACTTACATCCATAATTTGAATTAAGCAGTAGCGCTGCTTATCATCCAAAATAATTGGCTTAATCGTGATTTGTTGCTGTAAAATTTGACCAGCTATATTTTTTAAGGGAAAGGGTTTTCGATTTAAAGTGTGAGAAACAACTGAGGACATTCCATTTTTAAGTGCTGAAACTACACCTCGATCAATACTACTTTTTTCTAGAATGGGGAATATTTGAGTGAAATTTTGACCTTTAATCTCTTTTAGTTCAATCCCACAGTGTTTAATAAACCACGGATTACAATCAACAACACAAAACTCAATGTCAATAATAATCAGGCCACTTGCACTTTCTGAAAAGACATGTTGAAAAATAATTTGTGATTCAAGCAACTCTTCAGCAGGCATATTAATACCTATTCACCTAAAAACTCTTGAATATTTTGTTTTAATTGCATAACTTCATCAACATCCATTAAAAAGGTAACATAACCCTGAATACTCTTTTTATCTACTGCAAAATCCATATTTAATAACAATACAATAGCCTCAGTATGGTTATTATTACCATCATCAGTAAGTACTTGGTTTATTGAACCTTGAACAAACTCAGGAATTTCACCACGCATTTCCTTGCCAAACATATCAGCCATACTACATAAACAGGAGTTTAAAATAACATTTCCTATTTCTGTCATTGCTTCCTGCTCCATTTCCGTCAAATCTTCTAGAGTCATATCATCTTGCTGTAAAACAGCTCTGACTAACTGAAGACTTTGTTCTTCTGGAAATAACAGCATTGCATCACCACCAAATGCTCCCTGAAAGTGTTGATGAACACCACTAACATCCGTTTTAGCTTTCTCTCCAATACGATCACTAGCCGTTAAACGAGTGACAAATTCCACACCAGGAACACTCAATTTAACTTCATCATCAATCATTTCACTTAAAGATGCAGCGGCACTTCCCATGCCTATATTTAAAACTTCCGCGACAGCATCTACATAAAATTCATCTAGTATCTGTTCTTTATCCGACATACTGTAAAACCTTGGTTTCAGTAATAGGCTTAGGAATAAAGTCGACCTTAAGTTCTATTGCTAAATTTTTAATTGCTTCTTGAATATTTGCGGTAAGAAAAGCCATTTTTGCATTTGGAAATAAAGGCCTTAAAATCTCAGCCGCTTGTCCACCATCCATTATGGGCATATTAAAATCTAAAAGAATAATATCAAACTCTGCATCTTTTGCTATATCAATTGCTTGTTGGCCATCTGCAGCCTCACTAATTTCCCAATCAGGATGAGCTGAGCCAATTATTTTCTTTAGCATCATTCTAGACATCTTACTATCATCAACAACAAGACATTTCATTTACACTTTTCCTTAAATACTTTAAATCTAATTTGTATATTAAAGTTAGCATAAGTTTTTAGTTATTCAACTATTTTGCTAAATTAATTATGGCAAAAAACAACATTATTTTTAAGTTATTTCAATATATTACTGAAAATATAGCCATTAAAATAAGGCAAGAGCTTCCATACATTTTTTGTAATGCCTTGATCCTTGATTTGGTTGAATTTTGATCCCTACTAATGAGACCCCGTACTGTAAGCCAGCCTTTTCAGCATCAATAATCCATCTACTTATTTGACTCAACTTTTCTTCTTTATTATAACCAGGTGTTTGATCATAATTTAGCCATAATTCTGATGATTTATCATTACTATATTCTTTACTGAATAGCCCTATACCTTTTGCAAAAGCTTTCCAATGAATATGTCGAATAGAGTCACCTTGCTGATACTCCTTTATTCCATAATAATCTTCATTTCCTTTTTTGCTCTGTTGATTTTGGAAGCCTTTTACTTGAGTATCGTCATTATCTGGAAAGGGAATCTCAAGAGTATTTGGTTTAGGGTAAACCAGTGCTTTTGCTACGAATTTTAGTGGAGACCAGGCACGAAACAAACCAAAAGGGTAGGTACTTGATAAAGTGACAGTTTCCATATTATGCCAGCCTCTTTTATGGCTTGTAGAGTAAAGCACAATACGTTTTTTTTCTTGAGCGTTTAAATAAAAATCAACGGCCAAATCTAATGTGGCTTTTAAATTAAATCGTTCAATATTACTAGGGTTATCAACAACTATCTCAAAACCTACCGCTTCACCTGCAAAAACTGACGGACTATGACTTTGCTTGATGATCAAACCAGCCAATGTTTTAAAACTATGTAAGATTGTAATAAAAAAGATACTGGCTAATAAAAATGCTAATAAGTAAGCTAAATTATTATTATAAACAAAGGCTATTAACAATAATAAAACGATCAAACAAACAAAGCCTAAGCCTCGTATTGTCGGCAAGATAAACACACGTCGATGATTAAGCTTAATACTTTTTATCGTTGCTTTTTCACCTGAAATAAAGCGACTTAATTTAAACCTTTGTTTTAAACTTAATCCTTCCAAAACTTCTTTCATACTATTTCTAGACTACTTTTAAGAAACCGCTACCAGCTCAAGTAATGGTGCAACAATTGAATTTGAATCTGTACTTCCTGAACCTAGCCGATGCCCTGCGACAGCGGGTAAAACAGTTTGAATATCATCAGGTAAAACAGCTTTTCTGCCCTCCATATACGCCCATGCTTTTGCGGCTGTTAATAAGGCTAAGCCTGCACGTGGAGATAATCCACAATGAAACTCTGTTGATTCTCGAGTAAAGCTGATTAAAGCCTGAAGATAATCTAAAACTGCAGCTGATACATAGATAGTTTCTACTTGTTGTTGCATATCGACTAATTGCTCAGCATTTACTTGAGTCGTTAAGGCTTCTATTAAACCTGAACGATTACCACCTTCTAATAATTCTCTTTCAGCTTGTTTAGTTGGATAACCTAATTCTATTCGCATTAAAAATCGGTCTAATTGAGACTCAGGTAATGGGAAGGTTCCAATTTGGTGGGATGGGTTTTGAGTGGCAATAACAAAAAATGGCTTTGCTAATGGATAGGTTTTACCTTCAGCTGTTACTTGATATTCTTCCATTGCCTCCAACAATGCACTTTGCGCTTTAGGGGTTGCCCTATTTATTTCATCTGCAAGGATCATTTGATTAAATATGGGTCCGGGATGAAAAGTAAAATTACTCTTTTCTACATTAAATATAGAAGTCCCAATAATATCAGCAGGTAAAATATCACTGGTAAACTGAATCCGCTGATAATCTAAACCCAATAATTTTGCTAATGTATGAGATAGAGTGGTTTTACCAACGCCGGGGACATCTTCAATAAGCAAATGTCCTTTTGCCAATAGACAACAAACAGATAATTTTATTTGTAATTCTTTACCTAAAATCACTTTGTTAGCTGATTCTAATAATTTTTTTAACTGATTATCCATACTGTAAGACTTTTTCTATTTTATATAGAAATTAGTATAGATTAAATAATCTTGATAAAAGGCTAGTTACAATAATTAATTGTCGATTGATTTAAGAAAAGATAGAATCGAGGTTTCAAAAATAATGTTGTAGACACAGGATTGTGAAAGAATTTAAACAAGTACGTGAAAACCTTTTAGATATGCTTGAAGACATTGACCAAGGGTTAAGTAAAATTACTGATGATTCAACGGTAACAGACAAAGTAGTCACTAAAGATTTGCAGGATTTATCTATTAAACAAGATAATCAAGACTCTATAGTTAGTGATATCGACAATATTAAGCGGGCTCTTTCTCAAATAGATAGTGGCACTTATGGACTTTGTTTAAACTGTGGCCAGACAATAAAAAAAGAGCATTTAAATTCAGACCCTCTTTCTAATTATTGTATTCACTGTGCTGAAAATGGTGATTTAATAACTTAAGGAAGGTATTGTAGAGCGGACTTTAGTCCGCCATAAAGGCAGTATTTATAATGCTTTGCGGACTAAAGTCCGCCCTACATTTATAAGCTGTGGTTTTAA
>CAJVYL010000030.1 GCA_913009265.1 uncultured Methylococcales bacterium | reverse complement strand
TTTCTTTCTTTTCTATTAATGTGGTTTTTATCACCATAGGTACTTTCTAATATTAAAACATCTGATTTATAAGGTGGTTTAGGATTAGGTAATAATGGCGTATATGGCCCACCTAAATCACCAGAAAAAGTAATTCGCTGTTGATTAACATCACATTCTATATAAGCTGAGCCTAAAATATGCCCTGCTGGTTTAAATTTTATTTTTAATTTATTTTCAGTTTCAGAAAGCGCTATTTGTTGCCATTGACCATAAGGTACAGCTACGATTCTATCGCTTAATACCTTTAAAAATTTACTAATCAGTTGTTTATTTTTAGTAAACCCTATTTTCACTGCATCTTCCAAAACTAATGGTAATAATTTAGCTGTTGGTTCTGTGCAATAAATAGGACCTTCAAACCCAGCAGCCATTAAATAAGGAATTCGACCGACATGGTCAATATGACAATGAGTAACTAATAGTGCTTTGATTTGTTGAATGGGGAATTCAACATTTAAGGCGTTTTCTCCAGAACCGTTAGCTGAGGTTTCAGCTCCTTGGAATAATCCACAATCTATTAATACTGAGTTATTTTGCTCAATTTGTAATTCATGACAGGAACCGGTGACTCCATCAACCGCGCCATGATGTATGATTTTTGGGTAATTCATATCCTTATCCTATAGCCTTTTTGCAAGATAAGGGACTTTATAGCACCATTCTTAATTTTAAAATACAAAAAAGGCTACCGAAGTAGCCTTTTTAATTCTCAATATTTAATACAATTACTTACGTTTTCGGTTACCTGTAATGATAAAGCCGGATAATGCTGTCATAAATAACCACAACGCTGAAGGAATAGGAACAGCTGTTATTTTTGCGTAAAGATCAACTGATGATATTGTATCTTCTGACTGGGTAAATGAATTTTCAAATCCCCCCGAACCATTATCAAAACCTATTAGCTCAAAAATAAAGTCCTGATTATTTAACGAAAATGAAGCATTAAAATCATTAGCAGGTATTAATCTCACCCTATCATCAGTATCACCACTACTATTATCAGTTTCTGTAATCATCAAATCATAATTAAAAGAAAAACCACTTATTTCTATAGGACTAGTAAAATCCACCAAAAGATCTAGGCTTTTATTTGATACACTCAAATCATAAGATGATGATTGAGTAATTCTAGTATTAGAGTATATTAAAGTTGCAATTTTAAAGCGTTCACCACCTTCAGTAGTAAAATTATCAATACCTTCATAGCTTAAAGATGATTTCTTACCTATAGGAACTGGAAATTGTGGCGTTCCCCACTCTAAGGATGCCTTACCAGCCTCTTCCGAGAACTGACCAGCTACATTACCATTTAAAACAATAGCATTAACTTGACTGACATTTACAAGCATCAACACAAATACCATTTTATAATTAATCATCTTCCTTACTCCTTTCTTGCTTAACCAATACTTATTAGCGACTAAAAATCTATTGCTACACTTTAATTATATATTTTATAAAACCAAAGATACTTTGAGAATATGAATTTCTTCATAAATTAAATATACTAAATACCAAGCTTATATTAAATGAATACCTCACCAGTATCCCCTCCTTCACCAATCACATGAGTAATTGTTAAATTAGCAACACTCAAATCCCCATCACCATCAACCAATTGATATTCGAAAGAATCCGTCACATCAGCATTTTCTACAGCGGTCGTACTGTTATACCAATAAACTCCATCTTCTTGTATGTATAAAACTCCATTATCCGTATCAAATTGAAGCAAATCTCCTGCGTTAAGGAAGTTTTTAGTATCTCCTTCAAATGAAACACTTAGCACCTTAGCTCCATCAGCACCCAACAAATCATCAGCTGCATTATCTCCACCATTTCTAGCATTATTAATGACATTATCAGCTAACCATGCTTGTTCTTGAGATAAACTCTCAACATTATCAAATGCTTGAGGAACAGTATCTTTTATTAAAATATCAAGTACAGCAGGACTTGAAGTTACATTATTGTCATCAGTTACTGTAAGCTCAAATTGATCTACAATACTGTTATCTCCTGCTGAATGGTCTTTTGCTTCATCATCAGGTAAATAACTATAATTAACTACCCCTGAAGTTTCATTGTAACCATCGATACTCAACACACCACCTTTAGCCGTTGCTATATCAATAGGGGATGTTCCACTAGCAAGTAAATCGGCTTCAGGAATTTCAATACCTGCAACTGTTATAGATAAAACGCCTTCTGATGCATCTAACTCAAAATTACCGTTAACAGCTGTTGCCGCACCCTCTAAAACCTCATTATCACCAACATTTAATCCATTATGGTCAGTAACCTGCACTGCTGGTACTCTATTTACTACTGGTTCTTCCGCGACAACAGGAACAACTTGAGGTGCTAAGATTAAATCTTCCCCAGAAAAATCTAGAATTGGCACATCATTATTACTAATACCAATTGTCTCAAACCCACTATCTGGTGTTTGCACTGGGGTCAAATATTCAACATCAATAACAGTATGTCCATTATTTCCTGTTGTTACACCTGTTGACGCAGCACCTGCTGCTGGCGCTTCTAAAGTAGTAGGGTCAAATGTTTGATCATCGACTAAAGCTTGTTGTATTGCTGCTACTTCATCTTCCGCACTACTCTGAACAGGATTAGCCAAGGATTCACTTAAAACTGGTTTAATGACATCATCATTTAATGAAGTATTGCTGTTTTGTTCTAAATCTAATTTAGCTCCATCTACCGCAATAACTTTATTATCATTAGTAACTGATTTTATTTTTTCAGCGTTTGCCATGATGCCCTTCCTTTACTAAAAGTATTTAACTATTTTTGCACATTGTTTCACACAAAAATAAAAAAACATATTGTACTTTGGTACAGTTTTCTATTTTTTGTGATGCACTCAGCACTCTTTATTTGTTTTATCTGTTTATCACTATTGCCCAACCAAAACTTCCAATAATTTTGCGACCATTTTTCTTGTAACCCACGCTTCACCTGCATCAATTACTTTAATCATTTTTACTGCATAATGATCTAACTGACTTAAACTCTGATAGCCTTTCGCACCAGCAATAAGACAGGCTAAAACTTCATCATCACTAAGTTTATTAGCAACTACTATCACTTTGCTGTCAGCACTTACTTTTAATAGTAAACGAATATAGTCATATGTTTCAGCCTGACGCATATCGAAATTAAGCACAATAACTGAGGGTTGTACTTGCTCTGCGGCATTTAAAGCTTGCACGTCATCATCAAAAAAAGAAATATTCATCTCTTCTTTGTCAAAGACTTGACTTAATTGCTCTGTGATACCAATTGCTTGTACATTTATCATTTTAAACAGGCTTGTGACCTTAAAGTGTTTTTATTTAAATTTAATTATTTAGGTGTTATCTCTAAAGGTAGTTTAACCTGTTTTTCATTTTTTCCTAGTGTACAAAGGTACTAGGGTAATTGGAAGTGAGACTTTAGCCTCGCTCTTTTTTTAACAGCGAGGCTAAAGCCTCACTTCCTTTGCTCCTCGACAATTGCTCCTGCATTGTTCTACTACACGCCATCCATGGCGCTATGCAAAAATGATGTTCGCCACATCCCTGTCATCATTTTTTGCTCCTGCAAAAATGATGTTCGCCACATCCCTGTGGCTTAAAAAATAGCATCGTCTTCGTCAATTAGGTTTTCTAGTGAGCTCATGTCTTGTCTTAGCTGCTTTCTAACATTTAACTTCGCTTGTACTGCTTCTGGTAGTTCCGTATAAACAAAAATCTGCTTTTCCATTAACAAATCAACTAAATCTTCTATAACCCTAGCCATTTCATTGTCAGATCCTGTTAAGGCTTTCTTAACCTTATTAGGGCTTACAGTGTTGTTAATAAAGACTGTAATTTCCGAGTCATTTTGCTCTAGCCATTGAGCATTTTCATCATTTTTATTTTGATGTATCGTAACTATCTCACCCTTGTTATTTCTTGTTACATAAGGCATTTAATTAAACTCCTTTAATTTTTTTATTTAAAAAATATTTTTAATCACCTTGCAATAACATTAGCATAAAATTGGGACTATACTTTTAAACTTGTACCCCCCTATTACCTACTCCCTTTTAATAACAAAACTATGACAGCAGAAAAACCACCCATCAGTGAATTTGATTTATCTTCAATCAATAACCACGATGATTCTTTATTATTGGCTTTGCTTTCTGTCTGTAAAATATTACATCGCCCTCGTTCAGCTGAATCACTTATTGCTGGCCTGCCCTTAGTTAATAATAAATTAACACCTGCATTATTTATAACTTCTGCCGAACGCGCAGGCTTTTCTAGCAAGCTAATTAAACGGCCATTGGACAAAATATCCAACTTGGTTTTACCCGCTGTTTTACTGTTAAAAAATAATAAGTCTTGTGTTTTAATTGCAAAAGATGATGATCAACTGCGTATTATTTTGCCTGAATCAGATAATGGTGAAAAAAATGTCAGTTTAGATGAGTTACAAGAGGAGTATCTTGGCTCTGCATTCTTCATTCAGGTTAATCATCAATTCGATGATCGTACTGCACATTCTGCAACACCCAAAATTAAGCACTGGTTTTGGGATGTTATATTTAAATCTTGGCCTATTTATACTGAAGTTTTAGTTGCCTCACTACTTATTAACCTTTTTGCGCTTGCTTCACCTTTATTTGTCATGAATGTGTATGACAGGGTTGTTCCTAATCACGCCATTGATACGCTATGGGTACTCGCTATTGGAGTGACTATCGTTTACCTGTTTGATTTTATGATGAAATTATTGCGGGGCTATTTTATTGATATTGCAGGAAAACGATCGGACATTATTTTATCAGCCAATATTTTTGAAAAAGTACTTGGTATTAAAATGGAATCACGTCCTGCTTCTGTCGGCGCATTTGCCAATAATTTGCATGAATTTGAATCCTTTAGAGACTTCTTAACCTCAGCTACATTAACAACCCTAATAGATTTACCTTTTCTATTTATTTTTGTTGCTGTTATATATATGTTGGGGGGAGATTTAGCACTTATACCCTTGGCCGTTTTACCACTTGCGATTATTGTTAGCCTTATGGTGCAAAAACCATTAAAAAACACCATTAATGAGTTGTTTAAATTTTCCGCCCAAAAAGGCGCTACTTTAATTGAATCCTTAACAAATCTTGATTCAATTAAAAGCTCAGGCGCTGAAAGTCAGATTCAAAGTCAATGGGAACAAAATATTGGTCAGATTGCACGCCTTAGCCTTAAGTCACGTTTTTTATCTGCAATCGCCGTTAATTTTTCAACGTTCCTTCAGCAATTAGCTTCTGTTGCCGTGGTCATTTTAGGTGTATATAAAATATCTGAAGGTGATTTAACCACTGGTGGACTTATAGCATGTACTATTTTGACAGGGCGCGCCCTAGCACCTGTTTCACAAGTTGCCTCTTTATTAACGCGCTACCATCAAGCACACGCATCATTAAGCTCATTAAACAAAATGATGTCGATGCCTGTTGAACGTGAAACAGATAAACCTTTTTTACATCGCCCTTCTTTTAAAGGCAGTATTGAATTTAAAAACATTAGCTTTAGCTACCCTGACCAACCTATTAAGGCTTTAGATAATGTTTCTTTTACAATTAATGCAGGTGAACGTGTTGGTTTTATCGGCCGTATTGGTTCAGGAAAAAGTACCATCGAAAAACTAATGCTTAAACTTTATGAGGCACAGGAAGGCTCAATTCTTATTGATGGCACAGATATAAGACAGATTGATCCATCAGATCTACGTCGCCAGATTGGTTATGTTCCCCAAGATATATCTTTAATGTACGGCAGTGTTAAAGATAACATTACACTTGGTTCTCGTTTTGCTGATGACAAAGCTATATTACGTGCAGCTGAAACTGCTGGCGTTACTCATTTTGTAAACAAACACCCTGCTGGATTCGATTTACCCGTAGGTGAACGAGGCTCTGCTCTTTCTGGAGGCCAGCGGCAAAGTGTTGCAGTAGCCAGAGCATTATTATTATCCCCTCCTATGTACATTATGGATGAGCCAACTAACTCTATGGATAACAGTACAGAGGAAGCCTTTAAGCAAAGGTTTTCTCAACACTTAAACGCCCAAACATTGATTTTAATTACACACCGAGCATCATTACTTGCCTTAGTCGATCGATTAATTGTTCTGGATGGTTCTAAAATCGTTGCGGATGGCCCAAAAGCAAATGTACTGGATGCCTTAAAACAAGGACAGATCAAGGTTTCAGGATAAAATCATGTTAAATAAACTATCAGATTTAAAAAACAATTACCAACATCAAAGCGAAGACCAAGACTTCTTGAGTGATATTAATTCAGCAAACTTTCAAGGTGCATCAATACAGAGTCATTTAATTTTATGGCTTTCTTTTAGTTTTGTCATTATCGCTTTAATCTGGGCTAATTATGCGACACTGGATGAAGTCACCAGAGGTTCGGGAAAAACTATCCCTTCCAGTCAAATCCAAATCGTACAAAACCTGGAAGGCGGAATCCTTTCCGATATTTTAGTACAAGAAGGTGATCAAGTTGAAAAAGGCCAAGCCCTATTAAAGTTAAACCCCGTCAGGTTTGCCTCATCATTTAATGAAACTAAACTAAAATATTATGAATTACTTGCGACTACAGCGCGTTTAACCGCTGAAGTTAATAATGAGCCCCTTATTATTCCCGATGAAATACTTCAACATCATCCCAGCATAGCCAGTGATACAAAGTATTTATTAATTTCACGTCAGAATGAGTTAAAAGCAAATAAACGAATACTTGAAGAGCAAATCCAACAAAAGAAACAAGATATTATTGAATTAAATTCTAAAACCGCCCAAATTTCCAGAAGCTATAATTTATTAAGAAAAGAACTCAAAATGTCTGAGCCTCTTGTTGCTGAAGGTGCTATGTCTCAAGTTGAAATCTTACGTTTACAGCGAAGTACCAATGATTTAAAAGGTGAATTATCTTCAGCACGCTTATCTATTCCTAGAATAAAATCTTCCTTAAACGAAGCTAAAAATAAACTCGCTGAACTTGAAATCCGCTTTCATACCGAAGCCCTTGAAGAGTTAAACCTTGCCAAAGCAGAATTAGAACGCATATCAACAACTGTTTTAGCGCTAGAAGACAGAGTAACTCGTACTAAAATAATATCTCCTGTTAAAGGCACTATTAAACAGCTAAAAGTTTCAACCATAGGCGGCGTCATTAAACCTGGTATGGACTTGATTGAAATTGTGCCATTGGAAGACTTGCTTCTTATTGAAGCAGAGGTTAGACCTGCTGATATTGCTTTTTTATATCCGGGACAAAAAGCAATGGTAAAATTAACTGCTTACGATTTTTCTATTTATGGTGGACTAGAGGCTGAACTAGAACATATCAGTGCTGACACCATTATTAATGAGGAAGATGATAAAAGTTATTACCTGATCAGGTTAAAAACAAAAAAGAATTACCTTGAAAAAAATGGAGAACGGCTTAATATAATCGCTGGCATGACTGCCGATGTAGATATATTAACAGGTAAAAAATCAGTACTAGACTATTTACTTAAGCCTATTCTAAAAGCAAGAAACAATGCCTTAAGAGAACGCTAAAATAGAACATGGAATCAGGGACATTGCGTTGAAAAAACTCTTAATTTTTTCTGATAATGAAGAATTAATCATATTCTGCAAGGAATCTTTAGCTCCTCATTATCAAATTGATATTGTTAATATCTTTTTGCCAAGCTTAACTGCAGATATAGCCGTTATCGATGCCAATAAAACCACACAAAATAAAACCTTACTGTCCCAGTTTAATAAAATCAATATTCGCTGCCTTATTCTTGGTGATCAATGGTCTGATAAACAACAAATTGAAGTCTTTGTTCATGGCGCAGCTGGTTATTGTAATAAAAGTATAAGCAATACGCTTTTAGCTCAAGCCGTTGAATTTATCTTAAAAGGTGATATATGGATCCAACGTCATCTTGTTTCTAAAATTATTGGTTCATTAGTTCAAATGAAATCAACGGCAATTGAAACCAATTTAGAACAACAAAAAACTGATTCTGCTAACTTATTATTAACACTCTCTAACAGAGAGCTTGATGTTGCAAAAATGATCAGTTTAGGTGATAGCAATAAAGCAATAGCCTCATCCTTATCTATTTCGGAACGAACGGTTAAAGCACATTTAACATCTATTTTTAAAAAAACACAGGTTCGCGACCGCCTACATTTAGCCTTATTTATCAAGGATTTTAATTGATTAGCCAAACTAAATAGGCTATCGTTACCGCACTTTTCTTACTGATTATAAATACGGATATGAATCTTAAACATTCTCTTAGCATTAGTAGCTTACTTGCACTTAGTCTTTGTTCTGCTCAATCATCAGCTCAATCTTTACAACAAGCAATACAAAGAACGATTGATGAAAACCCACAAATCCAATCAGCTAAGTCAGAACGTTCTGCTGTTGAGAATGAAATAGACCAGGCAAAATCAGCCTATTTTCCAACCATTGATATTTCTGCAGGAATAGGTTGGGAGCAATCAACAAACCCAACAACGCGAGCTAGAGGTGATGGAACCGTTTCGTATGGTCGTGAAGAAGCCGCTATCCAGTTAAAACAAATGATTTTTGATGGTATGGCAACTCCCAGTGAAGTTAATCGTCACAAAGCAAGAACCAACGCCAAAGCCTACACAGTTTTTGGTCAATCTGAAATCACGGGTCTTAATGCCGTTGAAGCATACATTAACGTCCTTCGTCGAGAAGAGTTACTCATCTTGGCCGAAGAAAACTTAGCTATTCACAAAAAAACTAATAAACAGATTTCATTACGTAGTGAGCGTGGCATAGGTAAACGTGCAGATTCAGAACAGTCAAGCGGTCGACTAGCCCTTGCTGAGAAAAACACAATATCCGAAATAGGTAATCTTCAAGATGCAAAAACTGCATTTTTAAGAGTTGTTGGAGAACTTCCAACTAACTTACAAGCAATTACTGCTCCAACTGAAGCTTTACCGGCTAATTTGGAAGCAGCTGTTGAGCAAGCGGTTGCTAACCACCCTATTCTAAAATCAGCAAATGCAGATATTGACTCTGCATTTGCTCAACACGACACAGCAAAGGCGGCCTACCTTCCTCGTTTAGACTTTGAAGCCAGTGCTTCTCATAATGTTGACTTAGATGGTATTCAAGGGAAAAATGAAGATGCTACCGCTATGTTACGTTTTAAATACAATATATTTAATGGTGGTAAAGATATAGCGCGTCGCAAAGAAACAGCTAAATTAATCAACCAAGCTAAAAATATTAGAGATAATACCTTTAGACAGGTTGTTGAAAGCATGCGCTTATCATGGGTTGCTCACCAAACTTTAAAAAGCCAATTGAATTTCTTTAAACATCACAGAGATTCAAGTATTAAAAGTAACGCAGCTTATCAAAAACAATTTAATATCGGTCAACGTTCGCTATTAGATTTATTAGACTCAGCGAATGAAATGTTTGTTTCTAAAAGTTCTTACACAAATGCTAAATATGATGAAATTTTTGCACAATATCGTATTTTAACTAGCAAAGGTTCATTAAATAAGTTCTTAGATATCAAATTACCAGAAGAGTCTAAGACGCTTTAAAACCAATCATTAAAATAGCTATTTTTATTGGTAACAGGCAATGCTATTAAATTTAGCTTTTGTAGCCTTGATGAAACAACGTGGAATCAAGGTTTCGCTGAAATTTCCCTTGATTTCGTTTTACTACATCAAGGCTACGATTTTACTCTCTTTTACCTGTGGTTAAGTAATAGCCATAAAATATTTTAAAGTCATCAGACTTTTCCAGCGCGCCCCCTTTTTCTTTAGCAAATTTCAAAGCACTTCTCATATATTTACAAGCTCTTCATTCGTTTCATCTTCCGTCTTTTGTCTTTCCTCTTTATAATGGTAGTAATCTAAATACATTACATAAATAGTAAAAGAGGAATAATCAATATGTCTGTACAAAAAATGGTTGATCTAGATTTATCAGGTAAACGCGTTTTAATTCGTCAAGATTTAAACGTACCTGTTAAAGATGGCAAAGTTACCAGTGACCTTCGTATCCAAGCAAGTGTTCCAACCATTGAAAAAGCACTAAGTGCTGGCGCAGCAGTTATGGTTATGTCTCACTTAGGTCGTCCGACTGAAGGTGAGTTTGACGAAGCTTCTAGTTTAAAGCCCGTTGCAGAACAGTTATCAAAGTTGTTAGGAAAGCCTGTCCGTTTAGAAAAAGAATGGTTAGAAGGCATTTCTATCGAAGCGGGTGAAGTTGTTCTTTGTGAAAATGTTCGTTTCAACGTTGGTGAGAAGAAAAATAATGACGAGCTAGGTAAAAAAATGGCTGCATTATGTGATGTTTTTGTAATGGATGCTTTTGGTACAGCTCACAGAGCACAAGCCTCTACACATAGCGTTGCTAAATTTGCTACTGTTGCTTGCGCCGGCCCTCTTTTAGCTAATGAACTTGATGCTCTAGGCAAAGCTCTTAATCAACCAGCACAACCTTTAGTTGCAATTGTTGGTGGTTCTAAAGTTTCTACAAAATTAACTGTACTAGAATCTTTATCTACTAAAGTTGACCAACTTATTGTTGGCGGTGGTATTGCTAATACATTTATTGCTGCTGCAGGTTATTCTGTAGGTAAATCTCTTTACGAAGAAGATTTAATTGATGAAGCAAAAAAATTAATGGCTGCAGCTAAAGCTGCTGGATCAGATATTCCTGTTCCAACCGATGTTGTTTGCGCTAAAGAATTTTCTGATACTGCAGCGGCAACTATCAAAAATGTTGCTGATGTTGAAGCTGATGACATGATCTTAGATATAGGCCCAGAAACATCTAAGCTATATGCTGAAATGTTAAAATCAGCTGGAACTATTGTTTGGAATGGTCCTGTTGGCGTATTTGAAATAGATCAATTTGCTGAAGGTACAAAATCTATGTCAGAGGCAATTGCTGACAGCTCGGCTTTTTCTATTGCTGGTGGTGGTGATACTTTAGCAGCGATTGATAAATACAATATTAAAGACAAAGTTTCTTACACTTCAACTGGTGGCGGTGCTTTCCTTGAGTTTTTAGAAGGAAAAGTATTACCAGCCGTTGCTATTTTAGAAGAAAGAAACAAATAAGATTTACCTTTGAAAGTAGAGCTGTTTTAAACAACTCTACTTTCAACTTTAATCATCAATAAGAATATTAATTCTGCTTCCTTACCGAGTGATTAACTCGAACATTACCCCCTACTTTTCTAAGTATTTTTCTACGCTCCAATCGACGACAATCTAATAACCGCCATCAGTTATAGCTAATATGACAAATTATTTTTGTTAAAAGATACATTAAAATTGCCATATCTATTATTTATTTATATAATGATCAGTTCTCTTTTATATAAGCAACTCTTTTTGCAAATATAATTTGACGAGATCAATTCAAATTTAATAAGGTTTTTAAAAATGGCTCGAGTTACCATTGAAGATTGTTTAGAAAATGTTGAAAATCGTTTCAAACTAGTTTTATTAGCTAGCAAAAGAGCGCGTCAACTATCAAAAGGTGCGGATGAATTTATTCCTCGTGGCAAAGATAAAGACACTGTTCTTGCTTTACGTGAAATTGCGGAAGGTCATGTAACTGAAGATAATATTGATCTTTTACATAATGTCGGCGATCGCTTTGCAGACGAGCAACAACGTCCTGATACAATTCCCGACAATATAAGCTAAACACTATGGCAGAGGCAGTCGTTACTGATTTTTCACCAGAAGTAAGTTCCCCTGAACAAACATTGCTCAGACAACTACATTCAATTATTGACGGCTACCTCAACAAAGAACAAGTAGATTCAATTATCCGCGCCTACCACTTTGGCGCAAAAGCTCATCATGGGCAATTTCGTAAAAGTGGCGAAGCTTATATTTGCCACCCTCTATCCGTTGCTATCACACTTGCTGAAATGCACATGGATACCCAAGGTGTTACAGCAGCAATTCTACATGATGTTGTAGAAGACACCCCTATCACCAAAGAACAAATTGCTGAAGAATTCAACCAAGATGTTGCTGATTTAGTTGATGCGGTTACCAAACTAACCCAACTTGATAATAAATCTCGCGCTGAAGCACAAGCCGAAAATGTAAGAAAAATGCTATTAGCAATGGCCAAAGATTTGCGCGTCATTATTGTTAAACTAGCAGATCGCTTGCACAATATGCAAACACTTGGTGCCATGCCGTTAGAAAAAAAACGCCGCATAGCTAAAGAAACCCAAGAAATTTATGTACCCTTAGCTAATCGTCTCAGTATGAATAGCATAAGACATCAGTTAGAAAGCCTATGCTTTGAGTCAATCTACCCTAATCGCCACAAAGCAATTCAACAAGCAGTAAAAAAAGCACGTGGAAATCGTAACGAAATAGTCAATATGATTGAAAGTGCTATTAAAAATAGACTTAATCAAACAGGACTGATTTTTGATGTTTCAGGTAGAGAGAAAAATATAGCGAGCATTTATAAAAAAATGCAACGCCAGAAAATCTCCTTTTCAAATGTCTTTGATGTTTATGCTTTTCGCATTTATTGCGATCATGTAGATGATTGTTACCGAATTTTAGGTTGCGTTCATAACCTATACAAACCTATTCCAGGTAAATTTAAAGATTATATAGCTCTCCCCAAAGCGAATGGCTATCAATCACTACATACTATATTAATAGGCCCGTATGGTGTGCCTATTGAAATTCAAATTAGAACACATGAAATGCATCGCATGGCCGAGTCAGGCATTGCTGCTCATTGGCTATATAAATCTAGCGATTCATCAGGTGACCATGTAAGAGCTCAAGCAACAGAGTGGCTTAGAGACTTACTTGAAATACAAAAAACGGCCGGAAATTCCTTAGAATTTATAGACAATCTTAAAGTTGATTTATACCCTCAAGAGGTTTTTGTTTTTACCCCCCAAGGCAATATTATCAAGCTTCCCAGAGGAGCTACCATTGTAGACTTTGCCTATGCCGTACATACAGATATTGGTAGCACCTGTGTTTCAGCAAGAATTGATAACAAACTAATTCCACTACAAACTCAACTAGAAAACGGCATGACAGTTGAAGTAATTACTGCATCGTGGGCTAGACCAAACCCTCTTTGGCTGAACCATATTATTACTGCCAAAGCACGTAGCAGCATTAGAAACTATCTGAAAAACTTCCAACAACAAGATGCTATAAGCCTAGGTCGACGACTGCTAAACAAAGAATTACAGAGCTTAAATATTAAATTTGATGATATTGAAGATGCCCGTATCATAGAATTACTGGATGTAATGCAAATGCATTCAATAGATGAACTACTTGAAGAAATAGGTTTAGGCAATAAAATGCCCATCCTAGTTGCCAAGCATATATCACAAGAAGATATTCATGCTGCAATAAAGCTGGATGATAGCAACACAAAACATGCCCCTTTAATTATTAGAGGGACGGAAGGCATGGTCATTACTCTAGCCAAATGTTGCCACCCTATTCCTGGCGACCATATTGTTGGGTTCTTTAACCCTGGTAAAGGGATTGTTATTCATCACCACGAATGTCGCAATAGCAAAGAAGTCAGAAAACAACACAGCAGCTGGATTGATGTGGAATGGTGCCCTGAATTATCAGGCGATTTTTCAGTTGAACTTAAAATAGAATTACTCAATCAACGTGGTACTCTTGCAACCATCGCATCGACTATATCAAGCTTAGATGCAAACATTGAAAGTGTTACTATTGCAAATCAGGATGATAAGGTTTCTGTTGACTTAATTACCTTGGCCGTAAAAGATAGACTTCACTTAGCTCATATCATCCGTAAATTGAAAAAACTATTCATTATATTAAAAATCACACGAACCAAAGCTTAAAACACCGACCACTCTTATATTTATTGTAGAGCCGTCTTCAGTTCGCTATGATAACGCCATAAATATTTAAGCAGATTACTAAAATGACTAAAAGAATTATACAAACAGATAACGCTCCTCAAGCCATAGGCACTTATTCTCAAGCAATAAAAGTTGATAATACAGTTTATCTTTCAGGACAGATTCCTTTAGTTCCTGAAACTATGGAAATTGCTGAAGGTGATATTTCAGACCATATCAGACAAGTCTTTGATAATTTACAAGCTGTAGCCGTAGCTTCAGGCGGCACACTTCATGACGTTGTTAAATTAAATGTTTTTTTAACTGATTTATCTAACTTTCCAATAGTTAATGAAATCATGAGTGAATATTTTACTCAATCTTTTCCAGCTCGCGCTGCGGTAGGTGTTTCTGCATTACCAAAAGGTGTAGGAGTAGAGATGGATGCTATTATGATTATTAGAGATACCTATACAAGCTAAATAAACCCACATGGATGTTCTGCTACAACCTGTATCAATATTATCAGGCATTGGTCCCCAGTCCGTTATTCGTCTTGAAAAACTGGGGATTCAAAGCATAAAAGATCTACTTTTCCATTTGCCACATCGCTACGAAGATCGCACAAAAATACACCCGATTGCGAGCCTAGCACCTAACACGTCTGTTCTATTCTGCGGTACTGTTGACTTTACAGAAGTACTAATGACTGGACGGCGCAGTTTAATCTGCAGAATCAGTGATCATACAGGTGATATTACTTTAAAGTTCTTTCACTTTACTGCTAAACAAAAATCAGAGTTAAGCCCAGGTACTTTACTTAGTTGCTTTGGGGATATTCGTTATGGCTATCAAGGCAGAGAAATCGTCCACCCTGAATATAAAATCATTTCATCCACTGATAATATTACAGAACCTTGTTTAACGCCTATCTACCCATTAACAGATGGTTTACGCCAAGGCACTGTTAGAAAAGCAATGACTCAAGCCTTATCACTGTATTTACAAAATATAGATCAGTTAAGAGACTTGCTACCTCAACAAATATTAGAACAATACCACTACCCGTCTTTAAGCAATGCATTACAAGCATTACACCAGCCCGAACAACAATCAACTCAGCAATTACAACAAGGTAACTTAGCAGCCTTAAAGCGACTGGCTTTTGAAGAACTATTGGCTCACCACCTTATTTTATTAAAGAATAAACAAGCGGTTAAAAAGTGGCAAGCTCCCACTTTAAGCAGCACTAAAAAACAATCTAAACAATTTCTAAATTCACTGCCTTTTAAACTCACTAACGCCCAAAACAGAGTGATTGATGAAATTATCATCGACTGTCAATCTAATCACCCTATGCTTAGGTTAGTACAAGGCGACGTTGGTTCAGGAAAAACAGTGGTCGCAGCATACGCCGCTTTACTCGCACTTTCAAGCGGCTATCAAGTTGCTATTATGGCTCCAACAGAATTACTAGCCGAACAGCATAACCGTAATTTCAAGCAATGGTTTAAAGACAGCAATACCCACATCGCCTATTTAACGGGGCAACTCAAAGGTAAAGCCAGAAAGGTAACACTATCAACCATAGAAGATGGATCGGCTGGCATTATTATTGGAACCCACGCACTGTTTCAAGAAAGTGTTAACTTTAATCAATTGGGACTTATTATTATTGATGAACAACATCGCTTTGGCGTTCATCAGCGACTTGCCTTAAGAGAAAAAGGCCAAACTGCCAATAGTCGCCCTCATCAATTAGTAATGACTGCAACCCCCATTCCTAGAACACTCGCTATGTTGCAATATTCAGATTTAGATATTTCTATTATTGATGAATTACCCCCAGGAAGAAAACCAGTTACTACCTGTGTTATTCCTGCTGAAAGACGCGAACAAATTATTGAAAAAATTAACAACTGGACAGCAAATAACAACCAAACTTATTGGGTATGCACCTTAATTGAAGAGTCAGAAGTATTACAATGTGAAGCCGCTGAAAACACAGCTGAACTACTAACCCAAGCCTTGCCGAATGTTCGAGTAGCCTTAGTTCATGGTCGAATGAAAGCGGCCGAGAAAGATAGCATTATGCAAGGCTTTAAAAATCATGACTATGATTTATTAGTCGCCACCACAGTGATAGAAGTAGGTGTTGACGTACCCAATGCCAGTTTAATGATTATTGAAAATCCCGAAAGGCTTGGTCTT
The DNA here is from genome assembly GCA_913009265.1 of uncultured Methylococcales bacterium. Classification (GTDB taxonomy): domain Bacteria; phylum Pseudomonadota; class Gammaproteobacteria; order Methylococcales; family Methylomonadaceae; genus QPIN01. Next base: position 4,573 of record CAJVYL010000030.1, on the reverse strand, counting down.
TCTCAACTACATCAACTTCGGGGACGCGTAGGAAGGGGCGACCAAGAAAGTTACTGTTTATTAATGTATCAAACCCCATTATCAAATATGGGAAAACATAGATTGAGCATATTACGCGAAAGTAATGACGGCTTCGTTATTGCTGAAAAAGACCTAGAATTACGTGGACCTGGCGATGTTATGGGTACCCGGCAAACGGGGCTAATGCAACTTAAAATAGCCAACCTAGAACGAGATATACAGTTAATAGATCAAGTACAAGATGCAGCAACCCTTATTTGTGAACAATACTCCAATGCTATCCAGCCTATAATAGATCGCTGGCTTGGCCAAACAACCCTTTACTCCGAGGTATAAACAAAGGTGCACAAAAATAGTTTTTTATTTACCCAAGAACCCCATTGGAGGAAAAAACACCCAGGCTTAAAACAAACACTGCCTGCGGATGTTCATTCATGGGTTTATGAAAAAAATTCCTTAACGCGCCGATTAAGAAAGACTTACGGTAATGACTTTGCTGTTACTATTTTATTTCACCGCTGGAAACCCGCTTTTTTGAGTGAGTGTGATTTATTAAACCTACCTCACCAGCAATACAATTTAGTGAGAGAAGTTTTATTACATGCCAACGGCAAACCCTTAATTCTAGCCAGAACAATTCTCCCGAAACAGACAATAAAGATTGCCAAGCGCAACTTATCTCATTTAGGTACGCGTCCTTTAGGTGAAGTCATTTTCTCTTACCCAAAATTAGAACGCTTGGAACTGAATATCAGCCATGTTCCATATTCTTTATGGACAGAAGATTTAACCAAGCAAGTTGATATTGAGCAACACGTTTGGGGGAGAAGAACCGTTTATGCTATTCAAAAACAAAAGATGTTAGTAAGTGAATTCTTTATGCCAGCTGCTTTAGAGCTATAAAAAGCTACAATTTTTACAAGTTTAAATTATCTAATAGTCATTCAAGCACTATGAATCTATATGCTGCTCAGGCTTGTTTTTTATCCCCTAATAACCTGTAATTTTCAACCTTTCTATATTCAAAAAATATGGCATTCAATCCACAAGGGTGTGTTATTTGACATATTTTAATTACTTTATTTCGATACCATCCTCCCCAAACACTACTCTAGCACTCTCTATAAATTAAATGTTTATATTTAATAATATAATTATATTAGCAATAGACCATTGATAATATAGGGAATATCTTTCTAATAACAAACCTTGTATATATTTTTAATTACCCATATAAATTAAGCGGTATATTAGTTGCATAAGTAAAAGCTTACATTCAATTTTTCTTAGGGGAAAACTATGCTTGCTTGGCATCGAAAACTTTTATTCCTTTTATTACTTCTACTTCCATTTTTTACAGGCTCCACTGCTTGGGCTGGTAAGAATGGAAAACGATGGGATAAAACACCAGATATATTTAATTTTGTTGATCTGACAGGTGTTCAACTGCTTAGTTCAATTAATGCTAACTCCATCACTGTTTCAGGGATCAATACTTCAGTAAGTATTAGTATTAGTAATGGTGAATACTCTATAAATGGAGGAACCTACAGTAACGCCTCTAGCCGTGTTAATAATGGTGATACAGTTGATGTTCGTCAAACCTCTTCAGGCCAGCATTTAACTACAACCAGCGCAGTTCTCAACCTCAACGGCATTACTGATAGTTTTGATGTAACAACATTGGAAAATACATCTGATAGCACACCCGAGACTTTCGTTCTCACAGACCAAATAGGGGTAGCACTTAATTCAGTTATTACTTCAAATTCTATTACTGTTACCGGTATTAACACGGCAACAGCTATTTCAGTGAGTGGTGGTAGTTTTTCTATTAATAATGGGACTTTTTCATCTGTGAGCCGTACTGTTAATAATGGTGATCTTATTGCTGTTCGTTTAACAGCCTCATCAACATACAACACTACAACGCAGACAGCATTAACTATTGGCGGTGTAAGTGATACATTTAGCATTACTACTTTAGACCCCCCTATTGACAATACTCCTGATGCCTTCGTTTTCACCGACCAAATAGGTATAACACTTAATTCAGTTATTACTTCAAACTCTATTACTGTTACGGGTATTAACACGACAACAGCTATTTCAGTGAGTGGAGGTGACTTTTCTATTAATAACGGTTCTTTTTCATCTGTGAGCCGTACTGTTAATAATGGTGATCTTGTTGCCATTCGTTTAACAGCCTCATCAGCATACAACACCACAACTCAGGCAACATTAACTATTGGTGGTGTAAGCGATACATTTAGCGTTACTACTTTAGATACCCCTATTGACAATACCCCTGATGCCTTCGTTTTCACCGACCAAATAGGTATAACACTTAATTCAGTTATTACTTCAAATTCTATTACTGTTACGGGCATTAACACGACAACAGCTATTTCAGTAAGTGGTGGTGAATTCTCGATTAATAACGGTTCTTATTCAGCTGGGAGCCGCACTGTTAATAATGGCGATCTTGTTGCCATTCGTTTAACAGCCTCATCAACATACAACACTACAACTCAGGCAACATTAACTATTGGTGGTGTAAGCGATACATTTAGCATTACTACTTTAGATAATCCTATTGATAATAACCCTGATGCTTTCAGTTTTATCAATCAAACCGATGTTGAAACTGATAGTGTCAATTTTTCTAATGCAATTACAGTGTCTGGTATAAACACTCCAGTTGCCATAACTATTTCTAATGGTGATTATGCAATTAATGGAGGTAGCTATACTGCTTTAGCTGGTGAAGTTTCTAACGGTAATACTGTTACAGTTAGACAAACAGCATCTCCCTCATATCTAACTACAACCGATACACTTCTAACCATTGGTGGAGTCAGTGGTTCTTTTAGCACTACAACAATTACAGAACCTAACTTAAGTTTTCAATTACCTCCTCAACCAGCAGGTGATGCAACATTCACTAGCAATCATTTCTCAGGTTCTGATAACTGTACGCAATGTCATAACAACTTAACAGATAATCAGGGTAATGATGTTGCTATTGAAAAGGATTGGTCAGCAACGATGATGGCTAATTCAACACGTGACCCATTCTGGAAAGCTAAAGTAAGAACAGAGTTAAATCGTAATCCTCATTTAGCTGATGTTATTAATGACAAATGTAGTCGTTGTCATGCACCTATGGCTAACTTTGAAGCAAAGAAAAACAATGAGCCTATTGAGATTTTAGATAATGGCTTTCTTAACCCATCACACTCTCGTCATGATGACGCGATGAATGGGGTAAGCTGTACACTTTGCCATCAAATACAAGATTCACCAAAACTAGGTACTATTGAGAGTTTTACGGGTAAATACGAAATTGGTAATAATAAAGAAATTTTTGGTCCTTATGACAACCTATTTCCAAACCCAATGGTGATGAATACTGGTTTTACACCAAAGTTCAGTTTGCATACTAAAGAATCTGAAATGTGTGCAACCTGCCATAATGTTAAAACCCCATTTGTAGATGGAGCAGGTACTGTTTTAAGCACAACACTAGAATCAGAATTTCCTGAACAAATGCCATATTCAGAATGGTTACACAGTGATTATGCAGAAACAAACAGCTGTCAATCTTGCCATATGGAACGCGCTAATGGTGTGCCTATTTCTAATCGTCCTATGTGGCTGCAGGGGCGTGATGATTTTGCTGTCCATGAATTTGTCGGTGCCAATACCTTTATGCTAAATATGTTGAAAAACAATAAACAGCAGCTCGGTGTCATTGCCAATAACTTTGATGACATTATTGCTGCAACTAACACAATGATACAATCATCGGCAACCATTGAGGTATTAAGCCAATCATTAAACCAAGGTCAATTAGACTTTAGCCTGAAAATCAATAGTCAAACAGGTCATAAACTTCCTAGTGCTTATCCATCACGTAGAGTTATTGTTCACGTAACTGTATTAGATAGTTCAAATAATGTGGTATTTGAATCAGGTAAAGTAAATGATAATGGTAGCGTACAAGGTGTCGCTTCTGATTTTGATGCATTGGCATTTGAACCACACTACGATGTTATAAACGCTCCAGATCAGGTTCAGGTTTATGAAGCTATTATGGGCAATAGTGATGATGAGGTAACTTATACCTTATTACGCGGGGCAACTTATCTTAAAGATAATCGCCTTTTGCCAAATGGTTTCAACAAAGCAACAGCTCCTGATGATGTGGCTGTAGCGGGTATTGCCAATAATGATAATAACTTTATTGGTGGTAGCGATCAGATCAGCTATCGTATTAGTGGTTTAACTGGAGGTAGCTATACGGTTAAAACTGAACTGGTTTATCAAACCATTGCCTATGGTTTTGTCAGAGATTTATTTGATGATAATTCTGCCGAAGTCAATGATTTTAAGAAGATGTACAATGAGTCTAGCAGCAAAACATCAATATTAACCTCAACTGATTTTACTGTTCAGTAAACTATAAAAAAGACTACATGGCTCTATACAAACCACAGGTTGAGTTAGGATAATTTATTGTAGGGCGGACTTCAGTCCGCTATAAATAAGA
>CAJVYL010000029.1 GCA_913009265.1 uncultured Methylococcales bacterium | reverse complement strand
GGTAAACTGTCATCATATTCTTGAGCTTGTTCTCGTGATGCCTTACGAAAATAATCAATTATTTTATGTTTTAAAATTCCTATCAGCCATGTTTGTTCTTTGGATTTTCCAGAAAAATTATTTTTAGCTTTTAAAGCAGCCAACAATGTTTCCTGAACAAGATCTTCTGCCACTTCTCTATCTCCAACCCGTGCTAAACCATATCGATAGAGAATATCACCATGCAATGTTAACCATAGCTCAGGGGACGACAAACTATTCTTCATCTTTGTTAATCCTTGCTATTTAATTATCAGCTTATTTTAAACGCTGATGAATGTTTATTCCGATTTAATTTAACAGCCTATTTAGGTATATTATTTCAGGCTATTTGTAGCTCAGTCATAAGGAAAATTAGCTTTTATTTTAAATGCGGGGAGTCCTGTTCTATAGCGTCTAATAAATTACCCATTTGTCGAATTAAGTTGTGATTCCTCACAGTATTAATAGCTTTTATGTTTTGCCCGTCTTAACATCACTATCGTCATCTTAAGTTCTACGCCAAGCATGAAACTTTTCAACCCAGCGTAATAAACCTTCAGGTGCATGTTCTTTTTTCCACATACCTGCTACATATTTATTGGCCTCAGCCATGGTGGGATAAATATGAATAGTGCCTAATATTTTGTTAAGTCCTAAGTTATGCTTCATGGCTAAAACAAATTCTGCAATCAAATCACCTGCATGCTCACCTACAATCGTCACACCTAATATTTTATCTTTACCAGGTTGAGTCAATACTTTTACAAAACCATGTGCTTCACTATCTGCAATCGCACGATCTAAATCATTTATGTCATAAGATACTACTTCATAAGCTATATTTTGTTCTTTAGCTTCTTGTTCATTTAAACCAACTCTGGCCACTTCAGGATCAGTAAAGGTAGACCAAGGAATGACGGAATAATCTGTTTTAAATTTCTTAAATTGCCCAAACAATGAATTAACTGCTGCATACCAAGCCTGATGCGCTGCGGTATGAGTAAATTGATAAGGGCCAGCCACATCCCCACAAGCATAAATATTAGGGTAATTGGTTTCCTGAAAAGCATTGGTTTCTATGGTTCTTCTAGGGCTTAAGCTAATACCCATTTCTTCAACACCATAACCACTGACATTTGCCGCTCTACCAATAGCGACTAAGACTTCATCAAATGGAATTTTTACCAATTTTCCTTCATGTTCCGCAATCAATACTTTTTCCGCATTTTCAATGATAAATTCTTTTGCGGTATGCCCTACTCTTAAATCAATCCCTTCTTGCTTAAAACTAGCCATCACTATTTCAGATACTTCCTGATCTTCCCTAATCATTATGCGTGGTAGCATTTCGACTTGAGTCACTTTACTTCCCAAGCGAGCAAAACTTTGGGTTAATTCACAACCGATGGGACCGCCGCCTAACACTAATAACCGTTTGGGTAACTCTCTAAGACTCCATACATTATCTGATGTAAGTGGAGCCACTTGATCTAAACCAGGTATAGCTGGAACAAAGGGACGAGCCCCTGCCGCAATCACAATTGAACGTGTAGTTAAGGTTTTACTACCCTCTTCTGTTGTAACTTCTACTTCCCAAGGAGAAATAATTTTGGCTGAACCTTGTACAATATCAACTCCCAGTTCGGTATATCGTTCTATAGAATCATGAGGCTCAATAGTTTCTATCACTGATTGCACTCGATCCATAACATCAGCAAAATCAAATTCCACACTCGCTTTTTTAATACCAAATTCTTTTGAACGTTTTATATGCGATAGGTACTTGGCTGATCGGATCAACGCTTTTGAAGGTACACAACCTGTATTTAAACAATCGCCACCCATTTTATGTTTTTCAACCAGAGTGACCTTCGCTTTAACAGCCGCGGCAATATAAGATGTTACCAAGCCCCCCGACCCAGCTCCAATAACAACTAGATTGTTATCAAATGTTTTTGGTTTTTTATAGTTTTTAAACACTTTTTTTGCCTGTATTGAAGCAACAGTTCTTTTAGCTATTAAAGGAAATAAACCTAATAACACAAATGAGCCTAATACCGCTGGAGATAAAATACCTGAAAGTGAATCAATTTTAGCCAGTTGAGTTCCTGCATTAACAAATACAACTGTGCCTGCTAACATGCCAATTTGACTGACCCAGTAAAAAGTTGTAACTTTAAGTGTGGTTAAGCCCATAGTCAGATTAATCATGAAAAATGGGAATACAGGAACTAGTCGTAAGGTAAATAAATAGAAAGCACCATCACGGGCAATACCTTCATCAATGGCTTTCATCTTTGAAGAAAACCTAGATTTAACCGTGTCTCTAAATAAAAACCGTGCGGCGATAAAAGCCAGTGTAGCGCCAATGGTTGATGCAAAGGACACAATGACTGTTCCCCACAACACACCAAATACAGCACCGCCGGCCAAAGTTAATATAGTCGCTCCTGGTAATGATAAGCCAGTTACTGCGATATAAATTAATCCGTAGATAATAGCCGTTAATTCAGGATGTATACTCCTATAATTTTCAATGGCACCCTGTTTTGATTTTAAAGTATCTAATGTTAAATACTGTTGCAAATCAAACATAAAGAATATTGTTATCAAAGCGCCAATAACCACAAATAAAATAGTTTTCGAAGTTTTCATAAGATACTCCCTGTTGCTTTGTGAGACTGATTTAAAAATAATTTCAGCTCATATAAGCCTGTCTGTTTTAAATACTTAACCATATTTTTTCCAGTAAACTGTCATTCATGTCGGTTTGTCGTTTGATAGTGCATTTACTTACAAAACTAATAGTCAATAGAGACAGAATTATTAATTAGACCTTAAAGCTTAAAGCTTAAAGCTGTCATCATGCTATTTTCATGGATGGATAATTAGTTTTACCACATTAAAAAATCTTTAAAGTCACTTAAATATGAATATAAAAAAACGTTTATTTTGGAATAAGATCTACAGTTTAATTATTTTAAGCTGTATCAGCTTTAATCTATCAGCAGAAACTAAAATTGCAATTCTTGAGTTTGAGCTGAAAGATATGACCTTGGCTCCAAGAATACCATCTGAAATAAAACGCACTGCATCAATAAAGCCGTTATTGGAAAGGGAACTTAAATCAGCAAATTACACGATTATTGAGATAGACCCAGAAAGTCAAAAGCTTGCGAATAGTGGAGTCGGTTATTTATTTGATCATCATGATGTTGCAGCAAAACTCGGTAAACAATTTGGTGCAGATTACATTCTTGTTGGCCGCCTCCATAAACCTAGCTTTTTATTTTCCTACTTCATGGGACATTTAGTTAGAGTTAGCGATGCTAAATTGATAGGTAACTATATTTCCGAAGCTAAAGGCCCTAATATAAAACTAACAATAAAAACTGTCGAAAGTCTTACTGTTAAAATTGATAAAACGCTTGATCATCAATATACACCTCCTCCACCTATAAAAAACAAACCATAATTGTTATCCAAGATGAAGTTAATTGCTTTAAAATCACAATAGTAAATTTATTACTACAACAAGCGATCAATATTAAGTCCGAATACAAGACTCAGATGTGTCAGTTTTTATTGACTATGACACATCCTCCAATTTACACCACTATAATCAAAGATTCTTAAATACACCTTTAATAGTATTCTGCAACAAAGAACTCGTTACACCGACTAATGATCGCTGCTTTTGTAATTCAGAGTCTTTTTCTTTAGCATCATTTAAAATATCTCGATAAGATCGGTTCATATTTTCAGCAAACTCTGTTGCTTTCTTATCTTTCTTCTCTTCGATATCAGCTAGTGTCTTGTTAGGTTCTGGATCATATCGTTTTTCTATTTCATCAGCTAAATCTCTAAGGCTTTTACCTATTGTTAATAACTGTTCTGAAGAATGATGATTAGTTGAGTCAATCCCAAAGCTTTTGGCAATTTCTTCAGCTAAATTAAAACCATATTTAACATTGTCCTCATCTTGTTGCTGAAAATCATATTCAATATAAATATCTAATGGATCACTCGCTTTTTCATCGAACAAAACATTAGCACTTTCCATTGTATAATTTAGTCCATCGACAAACTGCATCCTGACCCGCTCTATTTCCTCAAAAATAAAGTCTTCACTTAATTTTTTTACAATGTATTTCATATTTACACCAAATATTCTCTAAATCAATTTGTATACTTTAAGGGTACCTCTATTAATTCTGGCTGAGCAGGTATGCGCTTAAGTTGTTTGAGAACAAGGCGAAGATTGCAGTTAATAGCAGGCTATTAACAAGATTTTCAACGAAGTTATCGAATAACTTAAGTGTATAGATGCCAGTTATGAATTAATAGAGGTGCCCTTGTATAGGTAAAGTTAGTTTCCAACAAGCATATTAATGCACTAGTTGAATAATAACAGATATATCTTGTGCTTCAGTTTTTGACGATTTGTGTAGTGAAATATGCTTATACCTTTTTCCTCGTCTCCATTCTGGCTCATGCGCAAAATGCTTTCCGCATTCAATCGAATGTCGACGATTATTACAATCGAATAAAACCACACCATCGTCATAACTTACCAGAACATTACGCTTATAGTGTCGATATTTACCTGTTGCATTAAAAGTAATAGTTTTCTGTTCGCCATCAGCTAGTTTAAAAGAAATTGGCTGATAAAACCGATGCTTTCCATTAAAATCAATTTTACCATTTTGAATGGTCACTCTTAGCAAATCACCATACTGACCATAACCTTGGTAAATGGATTCAATCTTATGCTGTTTTTCAGCATTAATTAAATCTAACTGTAATTGTTGTTGCTTTGCTTGCTCATACTGCTGTTGTTGTTTGAGCAATCTACTTTCTGCTTTAATCTTTTCAACCGCGTTATAACCTTTAATAGTTTCTACACGCTCATTTTTATCTAATAACAACCACTGTTCTTCAGGCACGCCATAAAGCCTTTTTGTGCATGAAGCTAAAAATATCAAAGTGACAATTAGGCAAACAAACCTAAAACTGACTTTGGAAAAATTATTTATCATCGTTCTACTTATCCATCCCATAACCACCACCCGCAGGGGTTTTAATTTGCAGGCAGTCATCCTTTTGCATAGTCACTTGAGAACATGCCTCTAAATTTATTATCTCACCATTAAATCGAATTACTTTATTTTCACCTACTGCTCCAACACAACCTCCATGCAGACCAAAAGGTGGATGAATGCGGTGACTAGAAAGTATGCTGACTATCATAGGGCTAAGAAACTTTATTTTCCTAAGCACTCCATTTCCTCCCTTAAATTTCCCTTGCCCTCCACTGTTTTTACGAATAGAAAACTGCTCCAATATCACAGGAAAACGCCATTCTAAAACTTCAGGGTCAGTAATGCGTGAATTAGTCATATGCGTCTGTACCGCATCACAGCCATTAAAACCATCTCCTGCCCCTGCTCCACCGCAAATGGTTTCATAATACTGATAATCCTCATTACCAAAGGTCAGATTATTCATAGTCCCTTGTGAACCTGCCAATACACCCAAAGCACCATATAATGCATCGACAATATGTTGAGAAGTTTCAACATTGCCGGCTACAACAGCTGCGGGGTATTTTGGATTTAACATGGAACCGTCTGGGATGATTATCTCCAGAGGTTGTAAACAACCTGCATTTAATGGAATATCATCATTAACCAGTGTTCTAAAAACATACAATACGGCAGCTTTACAAACAGCAGCTGGCGCATTGAAGTTATTATTTAATTGAGAACTAGTCCCTGTAAAATCAATTTTTGCACTTTTCTTCTCAGCATTTATAGTTATTTTAACGACAATTTTTGCACCGTTATCCATAACTTGTTCAAAACTTCCACTTGTTAAAGTAGGCAATAAGCGACGCACAGTTTCAGCAGCATTATCTTGCACATGTTGCATATAACTTTGAACCGTAGTTAAAGAATAATGAGCCACCATTTTCTTAAGCTCTAATACGCCTTTATTATTTGCCGCAATTTGCGCTTGTAAATCTGCAATATTTTGTTCGCAATTACGTGCAGGATATTCTGACGATTGTAACCAGTCACGCACTGTTTGTTCCTGAAACTGATCATTTTGTACTATTTTTAAACCAGCACTTAATAAGCCTTCTTCACTTATATGTTGACTATATGCAGGCATGGATGCTGCTGTAATACCACCAACATCAGCATGATGCCCACGCGAAGCAACAAAAAATAACAGTTGTTCATCATCCGAAAAAACAGGGCTAACCACCGTTATATCAGGTAAATGTGTACCCCCCTGATAAGGTGAGTTTAATAAATAGACTTCACCTTGCTGGATAATTTCAACCTTTAATAAGGCTTGTACCGCCTCACCCATTGATCCTAAATGCACAGGGATATGTGGTGCATTAGCGATTAATTCACCTTGTTGATTAAATAAAGCACAGGAAAAATCTAAACGCTCTTTAATATTGACCGAATAAGCCGTTTTTTGCAGTACAAACCCCATTTGCTCTGCAATCGACATAAACAGCTTATTAAATATTTCCAGCATCACAGGATCAACTTGTGTACCGATGGCATTTTGTAGTTGCTGGTTTTGTGTCCGAGTTAAAATTAAATCCTGTTCAAGACTAACCTTAGCTTGCCATTCTGGTTCGATAATAATGGTTGAGGTCGGCTCAATAATAATTGCTGGCCCCGGAATAATTTGCGACGTTGCTAATTCAGCACGTTGATAAATAGGCGTACTGTGGAAAGCATTATTGCTAAACATTGGCGAAATTTGTAAAGCTTGTCCTGCTTGCTTTACTGTTGCTGTATTCACCTCTTCAACTGTTTGGTTTTTAGCTATCACCTCTACCAATAAAGACTCAATAATTAAAGCTTTATCTCGATATCTAAACCCAAATTGTTGCTGATATAAAGTTTCAAATTCTTTTAGCATTTGCTCTTTACTGTTAAACATTACAGCTAATGCAGTATCAGTCCCTAAGTAACGTAAATTAACCTGACAAATAAAACTAATGGGCTGGTCATCTTGTGCTTGCTGACGTATTTCTATTTCACCTTGTTGCTTTAACGCGGCAAAATTCAAACCTAAGGTTTCAACTGTCACTTCATCCCAAGGTAACTCCAAAGCCTTATCTTTTAATAAGCGAAAATCAGCCAAACCCATACCATAAGCGGATAACACACCCGCAAAGGGATGGATCATTATAGTTTTCATCCCCAATCTATCAGCCACTTTACAAGCATGTTGCCCCCCTGCTGCCCCATAACAACATAAAGTGTATTCGGAAACGTTATAGCCTTTCTGCACGGATATTTTTTTTATCGCCGTTGCCATATTTTCTACCGCAATCGTTAAAAAGCCTTCGGCGACTTGTTCAATACTGGGAGCACTTTTGGTCTTATGTTTTATTTCATCAGCGATCTCATTAAAAAGCTGTTTTACACGTTGATGATCTAAAGATAAATCACCATTTTCGCCAAATACTTTAGGAAATAAGGGTAGTTTTCCCAACATCACATTAGCATCTGTAACTGTCAGGCCTCCACCTCGTCTATAGGCTGCAGGCCCAGGATTAGCACCAGCTGATTCAGGGCCGACTCTATACCGCATACCATCAAAACTAAGTAATGAGCCTCCACCCGCTGCAACGGTGTGAATATTCATCATCGGCACACGCATGCGTACACCCGCCACTTCAGTTTCAAAACTACGTTCTAATTCACCACAATAATGCGCTACATCGGTAGAGGTTCCACCCATATCAAAGGCAATAATTTTATTAAAACCTGCGCGTTCTGCCGTGGCAATTGCTCCGACAATACCTCCTGCGGGGCCCGATAGAATACTATCTTTACCTTGAAAACTATGAGCATCAGCCAATCCACCATTAGATTGCATAAACATTAATCGTGGAGGATTTTTAGCTGCTAAGCCTTCTGAAACCTGTGCAACATAACGCCTTAAAATAGGAGATAAATAAGCATCAACCACTGTAGTATCACCACGGCTGACAATTTTCATAAAGGGGCTGGCTTGGTGCGAGATAGAAATCTGAGGAAAACCAATTTCTTTAGCTAGTTTAGCCAATTGCAATTCATGATCGGGATAACGCCAAGCATGCATTAATACAATGGCAATAGCTCGAAAACCTTTATCATACAGTTGTTGTAATGATTGGTTCGCTTGCTTAGTATCTAAAGGCGTAAGAATTTCACCCTTAACATTGACACGTTCTTGTACTTCAATCACCTGCGTATAAAGCAACTCGGGCAATTGAATATTTAAGGCAAAAATATCAGGACGATTCTGATAGCCAATGCGTAAACAATCTTTAAAACCAGAAGTGATTAATAATGCAGTTGGCTCACCTTTGCGCTCTAAAAGCGCATTAGTACCCACTGTTGTACCCATTTTAACTGCAGAAATGTTATCACCATCAAGCTCACCACCTAATAGTTGGCGCATAGCTTCAAGTGCTGCATCGGGGTATCGTTCAGGGTTTTCAGACAATAATTTGCAGGTGATTAATTGGCCATTAGGTTTACGGGCAACCACATCGGTAAAAGTCCCTCCTCTATCTACCCAAAATTGCCAACGCTTGTCTGAATTAATTGCCATATATAATTATCTTAAAGTTTGTTTTAAGATAATTATTTCATAGTCTTAAACACTAAAATAGTTACAAATTGTTTTAAAACTAATTTTTGAAGCTTAGCAATACTTATAACACTAGCTTTTTTCTTAGCCCAAACAAAGTTACCAATCCTGTAATAAACATCCAAATCGTTGCAGGAACGGGTACAGGTGCTATTCTCCAAGCTAAGCCATAATCCCAATTAAAGTCATCCCCTTCTGCTGTTACTTGTATTTGATAATCTCTATCTTGCTCAAGAAAATACCACAGGTTTTCAGTATTATCGATTGAGCTATTGGAACTGGAAACCAACAATTCATTACCAACACCATCCGTTACATCAAACAAAGATAAATTGAGATCATATAATATTGCATCAGCCCAAACATTATTCTCAAAATCAGCTGCAATATTAATATTCCAGACTAAAGAAGCTGTCAGTTGTAAACCCTCTGCTTCAATCGAATCAAACTGGTAGTTTGCAACCCTTTGATCATTTCCAAAACTTTCATCATAATCATAGCCGAATTGATCAATCAAGACGCTTCCGCCATCTTGCTGACTGTCTTGCTCACCTGCTTCCATTATTTGATAGTTATTGTAAACATTTAACTGGCCAGCGCCGAATCGACTATCTAAACCATTATCTGTTTGTGTTAAAACATCTTCTCTATAATCTACAATTTGAGCAGTAGTAGCTGTATTAGATGTATTTCTATCTGCACCTGCCATTACAATGGCTTTTACCACTTCACTACGTTCACCATTATAAATAACATCTCCATTTTCTATAACAGTTGTTGCCCCTTGAGCTGCATTATTAGCTTGATCTAATAAGATAGCTACAGCAGCTGAGACCATTGGCGTTGCGTTGCTTGTAGAGCTTGCTGGTGCAACGATATCGGGCCTTACCCTTCCTGAGTTATATTCAGTATCAAGAGTTAAAGTGCCTTGTGCATGATTACCATCAGTACGCCCTACAGAAATACTGTTATATGCATTGCCTAATAAAGGCTTATTAACACTGCCATTATTCATTGCAGTTACTTGAATAAACTCATTCTTTTCCACTACCCAATCAAGCCGTTTCAAGACGAATACATCACCATCAGTTTCAGTCATTGCTCCAACCCAGCTATGGTTTGCAACTCTACTACTGCTAGTTATAGGATTCTCTGGTTGTCCTGGCTTTAAAAAACCGTCCAATAACCAATCTTCAGCAGAATAAACATCAATGTTTTCTATCCCAGAAGCTATTGAACTGGTATTACCAAAAAAAGTATTAGCTACACCATTTGAATGTCCACTAAAACCATTTGAACCACCCGTTTTGTCTATTATATTTTTACCTGAAAATGATAGGCTATTAACATCAGGCATCCAAGCATAACCTATTTCATCATCACCTATTGCAGCTTCAACTTGTGTCACTCTGATATTTGAAGCATTAGGAACTAACGTCCCGACTTCTGCTTGTAACTGGGTATATGCAATATCATCCCGATAATCGGCATATGTTTGTGAAGGCAGCATTAAAAATGCTAAAAGCGGTAGCGTTTTTTTCACAATATTTTATCCTTAAAATTAATCGTATTGGGGTCTATAAATGTCTAAGCTGATCTGGCGCTAAATCTCATATCAACAAAATTATAAAAAGCTAACAAGAAGTTTAGCCTAATTCTCAATTTTTCATAGCTTCTATATTTAATGAAAAAAATGATGCAAAAAATCACTTTCTTATTCTATTATTTTCACACCACGTACACATTTAACCCGCTACCATCGATTGAATAGACATTTCTGGGAGTCCAGAAATGTCTAACCGATTTTTAAGGCTAGCTGTAAATCATAAACCTGTTACATTTCAAGCTGTAGATTCATAAGCATTTAACTTAATGTCTATACAACTTATCTATTTAGCTGACATAGCTTCTAAATATGTATTCTTTCTAGCTAAATAATTATCAACAAATTCCTGCATAGGCTTTTCATCATATTCACGCACACCACTGATAACTATTTTCTTAAAGCCTTTACCAACGACTTTATCCCCCGATTTAATTTGAAACTTAAAAAAGGCATCAGCACGTTTTCCATTGACTTGTAACTCTGGATCCATCATTTCAACTTGGGGATCAGTAAAGTCCATGTGATCAAATTCTAAAGTCATACTTTCATAAATTACGAAAGGCCGACTAATATTAATCATGGTATTTTGTTTTGCCATTAACGGAACTAAAACGTGAGGAAAGTTATGTCCCGAAAATGCTACATAGTTACGGCTTAAAGCACTAACAACAGACTCTGTGTTATTAATTTCACCACTTCTATCAACTTTTAGAATAGTTTTACCATGGCTTCCGACAATATCAAATTGATCATCATCAGTTTCTGGAAAATCTAACGTTACATCTCCACTTCCCAACATACCTGCAAAAGTAAAATTCATGTTTTTACTTACGCCATATTTATCCAGCACTAATGCAAACAATAAATCGCCGGGAACACAAAACCTTTTTGAATCGACATCATGCAAAGGATTAAAATCATTGGCAATATCTTTTGCAAATGAACAACCTTGCTCAGGTGTAATACTAACTCTGTCATTAGGACCTGAATAAAACTCTTTTAAAAACATATTATTATTCTTATTCTTAATATCGTGAAACAGTGCTATCGCAATCTACTGACCACGCATCAATACCACCGCTTAAATTATAAATATTACTTAAACCAGCCTTTAGCATAAAAGTTGCAGCTTGTTGGCTACGCATTCCATGATGACATATCACCACACAATCTTTTGTAATATCTATATCCTGTAACCTAAATGGAATTTGACTTAAAGGGATATGTAAACTGCCTTCAATATGAGCAAATTTAAATTCATTTGCTTCTCTAACATCGAGAAGAGTCAAGCTTGTTTCTTTTGTTATTTTTTCTTGCAATTGTTTTGCAGAAATCTGTATTACTGACATATAAATTTTTCTAACCTTTCAATACCAAGAGCTATTTTAGCGACTGAAGCCGTATATGCAAAGCGAATATGACAATTTGAGTTATTATTTCCAAAATCTTTCCCTGGTGTAACCGCTACGCCCTGTTGTTCTAATAAATCTTTTGCAAATTGAAAACTATCATTGGTAAATCGTGAACAATCTGCATAAATATAAAAAGCACCTTCAGGCTTAACAGAAATTTTAAAGCCTAATCGTATTAAATTTTCATATAAAAAATCTCTACGTTTTTCAAACTCATGCTTTCTACTTTCTAATTCAGTAATATTGTTAGTTGAAAAAGCAGCTAATGCAGCATATTGCGAATGTGTGGCTGTAGATATAAATACAGTTTGAGAAAATCGTTCCGCGGCGTTGACAAAAGCCTCAGGAACAATAACCCATCCTATTCTCCACCCTGTCATAGCAAAGTATTTTGAAAAGCTATTGATGACAAAAACATCGTCACTAAATTCTAATGCTGACCTAGCTTTTTTACCATAAACCAAACCATGATAGATTTCATCTGAATAAAAACTCCCCCCTAATGAATTTACTTGCTCTATTGATAACTGTAACTCTTCATCAGTTATTAAAGTGCCTGTTGGATTTGACGGAGAAGCAATTAAGACGCCTTTAGTTTTGTCAGACCAATGCTGCTTGATCAATTCTGAAGTTAGTTGATATTCAGTATCAGCACCCACATTAATAAATTTTGTTTGCGCTTCCATCAAACGAACAAAATTATGATTGCAGGGATAACAGGGATCAGCCATTAAAATCTCTTCCCCTTTGTTTAAACTTATTTCAAGAGCTAATAAGAATGCTCCTGATGCACCGGGCGTTATAAATATACGTTCAGGAGCAAGCTTAACTTTATAGTTTTTTAGATAGAACTGGCTAATCTCAGCACGTAATTCAGGTAAACCTGCAGCGGCAGTATATTTTACGTTACCTGTCTGAATATGTTTCATTGCCGCATCAATAATACCTGCTGGAGTTGGGAAATCTGGCTCACCAACTTCCATATGAATTATTTCTTTGCCTTCAGCTTCCAACTCTTTTGCGCGTTGCAATAGCTCCATCACGTAAAAAGGTGAAAAACCATCCATACGCCTTGCCACAGTTGACTTCATCGTTCATCCAAATCAATTTTCATTGAAAACATTTTAACAAACTTCTTGCTATAAAAGTTCTATTCTGGTAAAAATGCGCAGTTTTTAAAAATCTCGCTAGGAGTTAGTTGATGACAGAGTCAACCGAAAATACACCGTTCAGCTTTATCCCATACGACGAAAAAGAAGATGAAGAATTTATGAATGATGCTCAAGTTGAGCACTTTCAAAATATTCTGAATAATTGGAAAAATGAACTAATGCAGGAAGTCGATCGTACAGTGCATCATATGCAAGATGATGCGGCTAACTTTCCTGACCCAAATGATAGAGCAACTCAAGAATCTGAATTCAGTTTAGAGTTGAGAACTCGCGATAGAGAACGTAAGTTAATCAAAAAGATTGATGAGTCTCTTAAAGACATTGAGTCTGGCGATTATGGTTTTTGTGAGTCATGCGGTATCGATATTGGTGTTCGTCGCTTAGAGGCACGCCCTACTGCTGTATTATGCATAGATTGCAAAACACTTGATGAAATTAGAGAAAAACAAATGGGTTAAGTTCTGAATATCCCTTATGTTGGCCGGTTTGCTCCTTCGCCTACCGGCCCATTACACCTTGGTTCTTTATATGCAGCACTAGCTAGTTTTTTGCATGCAAAGGCCAATCAAGGTCTATGGTTATTGCGTATTGATGATATTGACAGCCCTCGTAAAATGTCAGGGGCAGATACCAGCATTATCAACACATTAGAATCACTTGGCCTACATTGGGATGGTAATATTGATTATCAAAGCCAACATTTAGAAGAGTATCAAAATATAATTGATGATCTCCTTAAAAAAGACTTGGTTTATCCCTGTTACTGTAACCGCAAAACATTAAATTCTTCTGGATCTGCTGTCTATTCAGGTCTCTGTCGTCATACCAATAAGCAAAATATCCCCTACTCCTTACGTATTAAATCAAAGTCTATTTCCACTCGATTTAATGATGAACTTCAAGGCTGGCAAGACAGTAATTTTGTCGACCAACATGGCGACTTTATTATAAAAAGAAAAGATAATATTACTGCCTATCAATTGGCCGTGGTAATTGATGATCATCGTCATAATATCAACCATGTTGTAAGAGGATTTGATCTACTGGACTCCACTCCCAAACAAATTTTTTTACAAAAAACATTAGGGTATAAAACACCTAATTATTGTCACTTCCCTGTTATTATTGATCAACAAGGCAATAAATTAAGTAAACAAAAATGTGCACAGGCAGCTTCAACAGAAAGCCCGCAAAATATGTTGTTTTTGTTACTGGAACTTTTACAGCAAAATCCGCCTAAAACCCTAAAAAAATCCTCTGTTGAACAAATACTTAATTGGGCAATTGAGCATTGGCAGTCAGCGCCCTTAAAAAAAATGCGTGCAATTAATAATAAGATTAATTAAGGTACTTGCATTAACCTCAATCCAAGGTAAAAAAATGTCAGAAGAAAAAGTGTACGCTGTAAACAAGGGAATAGCCGAAAAAGCACATTTTACGGCGGAAACTTACCAAAAACTATATCAGCAATCTATTGCTGACCCAGAACACTTTTGGTCTGAACAAGCTAAACAGTTTCTCGACTGGAGTAAACCTTGGGATAGCACGCTAGAATTTGATTATCCAAAGGGTGAAATTAGTTGGTTTAAAGGTGGCAAACTTAATGTAAGTGTTAACTGTTTAGATAGACATTTAGAAACTCGAGGCAATCAAACTGCCATTATTTGGGAAGGTGACAACCCAGATATTGATAAAAAAATCAGCTATAAAGAACTGCACCAACAAGTTTGTAAATTTGCCAATGTGTTAAAGGCTCAAGGCGTAAAAAAAGGTGATCGCATCTGTATTTATTTACCGATGATTCTTGAAGCTGCAACTGTTATTCTAGCCTGTACACGTATTGGTGCCGTGCATTCAATTGTTTTTGGTGGTTTTTCTGCAGAGGCTTTAAAAGATCGTATTTTAGATTCAGATTGCCAGTTTTTAATCTGTGCTGATGAGGGGCATCGTGGTGGAAAAACCATCCCTATTAAAGCTGTGGCAGATGTGGCAGCAAAAAAATGCCCTAATCTAAAAAAAGTTATTGTCATAAAAAATACAGGAAATCCTGTTGATTGGGTAGAAAACCGTGACGTTTGGTTTCATCAAGCTATGGAAACAGCTTCAGATGTTTGTCCTGCGGAAGAAATGGATGCTGAGGACCCTTTATTCATTCTTTATACCTCTGGCTCTACTGGTAAACCAAAAGGCGTACTACATACCACAGGCGGCTATTTATTAATGGCAGCTATGACGCACAAATACGTTTTTGACTATCATGATGGTGATATTTATTGGTGTACTGCTGATATTGGCTGGGTAACGGGGCATTCGTATATTATCTACGGCCCCTTATGTAATGGCGCAACTACTTTAATGTTTGAAGGTGTGCCTACTTATCCAGAACCGGATCGTTTTTGGCAGGTTATTGATAAACACCAAGTTAATATTTTTTATACCGCCCCTACAGCTATACGTGCATTAATGGCTCAGGGTAATGAGTGTGTAACCCGTACTGACCGTAGCAGTCTTCGCGTTTTAGGCAGCGTAGGAGAACCGATAAACCCAGAAGCCTGGGAATGGTATTATCACGTTGTTGGAAACGCTCAATGCCCTATTGTAGATACTTGGTGGCAAACTGAAACAGGTGGTATTTTAATAACCCCTCTTCCTGGTGCTACAGCTTTAAAACCAGGATCTGCAACACTACCTTTCTTTGGTATCAACCCTAAGATTGTTGACAACGAAGGTAATGAACTAGAAGGTGAAGCTGAAGGTATTCTGTTATTTGATCATCCGTGGCCATCTCAGGCCCGTACAATATATGGTGATCATAAGCGTTACATTGAAACCTATTTCTCAAGCTACCCAGGCTATTATTTTGCAGGAGATGGCGCTCGTAGGGATAAAGATGGCTATTATTGGATTACAGGCCGTGTTGACGATGTAATCAATGTTTCTGGGCATAGAATGGGCACCGCTGAAGTAGAAAGTGCCTTAGTATTAAATGAACATGTTGCAGAAGCGGCTGTTGTTGGTTTTCCTCATGAAATTAAAGGCCAAGGAATTTATGCCTATGTCACCTTAAACCAAGGTGTTGAAGCAACGGATGATCTTAAAAAAGAGCTAGTTCAACTGGTACGTAAAGAAATTGGCCCTATTGCCTCTCCCGATGCTATTCAGTGGGCACCAGGTTTGCCAAAAACACGTTCAGGGAAAATTATGCGGCGTATTTTACGTAAAGTAGCCGCTAACGAAATTGATAATTTGGGTGATACCTCTACACTTGCCGATCCTACAGTTGTGGATGATATTATTAACAATCGCTTAGTTAAATAACGTTAAAGTAGAGACAAGGCATGCCTTGTCTCTACAGCCCCGAGCAATACTATCTATAACAATAAAGTTATAAACGGATACTATTAAAAAAGGTAGAAATAAGCTCTTTCATCGACAAATCACCTTCTGTCGAAAATTTGAGTTCACCCGCTGAAGTCATCACCCCACCTTTAAAAGTATATTCAGCTTGCCGTAATTTAAATATATTTTTTACTGCTTTTATTAAGGCATTAGAATTTAACTTAATTGGCACAGAAACTTTTTGAGTTGCATAAGATTCTAATGCTATATCACTCTCAACATCTATATTCCCTATAGCTATTTGGTTAAGGGTAATATCTCCCATCATTTTTGTTATCGGAACAGAAAATGAATTGGGATTATAAAGTAGCACTTCAAAAACAGCCTGTTGATCTTTCATAGAGAAAGATTTTAACTCTATTTTTTTGACTTCTGGTGCATCAACAAAAGCTTTGATTAAGCCTGTGCCACACCCCACCGAAATAAGAGACAATATTAAAAAAAATACAGCTTTATTTAATATTGTCATCGTAAAAGATCAGCAGAACAGTTTTAATATTTAGATACTTTCAACAATTGCATTCAAGGTTTCACTTGGACGCATAACCTTAGCTGTCAGCACTTGATCTGGACAATAATAACCACCAATATTTACTGCCTGCCCTTGCACAGAATTAAGCTGCTCAACAATGTTAGCTTCATTATCTAATAGTTGTTTTGCAACAGGAGCAAACTGAGCTTGTAGTTCTTGATCCTGGCTTTGTTCTGCTAGAGCTTGTGCCCAATACATAGCTAGATAAAAATGACTGCCTCGTGTATCTAACTCACCCGCTTTACGTGATGGGGATTTATTGTTATTTAGGAACGTACTATTAGCAGTATTAAGTGCAGCGGCTAATACTTCAGCCTTGGCATTATTATTTTTTTCTGCCAACTCTTCGATAGAAACGGCAAGTGCTAAAAATTCACCTAATGAATCCCAACGTAAATGGTTTTGATCGACCAATTGTTCAACATGCTTAGGTGCAGAACCACCCGCCCCTGTTTCAAACAATCCACCACCAGCAAGTAAAGGAACGATAGATAACATTTTTGCACTAGTCCCTAATTCTAAAATAGGGAATAGATCTGTTAAATAATCTCTTAATACATTACCTGTAACAGATATAGTATTTTCACCTGCTTTTACACGTTGTAAGGTATAACGAATTGCTTCAACAGGTGCCATGATTTTAATTTCAAGTCCGTCTGTATCATGCTGTGTTAAATAGTTTTCTACCTTAGTGATTAAGTTTGCATCATGTGCACGTGCTTTATCTAACCAGAATATTGCTGGCTGGCCTGTTGCTTTGGCACGACTAACCGCTAACCTTACCCAATCTTGAATAGGTAAATCTTTAGTTTGACACATACGCCAGATATCACCTTGCTCTACTTTATGTTCAAGTAAAATCGAGCCAGCTGAATCAGTTACTTTTACAGTACCATCAGCAGGAATTTCAAAAGTTTTATCATGTGAGCCATATTCTTCAGCTTTTTGAGCCATTAACCCCACATTACTAACATTACCCATTGTAGTTACATCAAAAGCACCGTGTTGCTTACAAAACTCAAATACTTCTTGATAGATACCAGCGTAACAACGATCTGGTATCATTGCTTTAGTATCATGTAACTTTCCATCTACTCCCCACATTTGTCCCGAAGAACGTAATGCAGCAGGCATTGAAGCATCAACAATTACATCACTAGGAACATGTAAATTTGTAATACCTTTATCTGAATTAACCATAGCCAATTCAGGTTGCGTTAAATAAACAGCTTGAAGATCATCTTCAATTTGCTTACGTTGATCATCAGGTAAATTAGCAATTTTTGCATAAACATCACCAATACCATTACGTGTATCAACACCTAACTTTTTAAAAGTTTCAGCATGTTTAGCAAAAGCTTGTTGATAATAAACATTGACTGCATGACCAAATATAATGGGGTCAGAAACTTTCATCATGGTTGCTTTTAAATGCAGTGAAAGTAGCACGCCTTCTGATTTTGCCTCTGTTATAGATTTCTCAAAAAAAGCACATAAAGCTTTGCGACTCATTACGGTTGCATCAATCACTTCGTTTGCTAGTAAAGCTGTTTTCTCTTTAAGTACCTGAGTAGAGCCATCATTACCAAACCATTCAATTTTTACATCACCAGCAGCAGACATAACTGCAGATTGCTCACTTGAATAAAAATCACCTTCAGTCATTGAAGCAACATGAGATTTAGAATCAGAAGACCATGCTCCCATAGAATGTGGATGCTTCTGTGCATACTCTTTTACTGGAGCCGCAACACGTCGGTCTGAATTACCTTCACGTAATACTGGGTTTACAGCACTTCCTAAAACTTTAGCATAACGTGCTTTAATTTCTGCTGACTTATCATCTTCAGCAACTTCAGGGAAATCTGGAATAGCAAAGCCTAACCCTTGTAATTCCTTAATAGCATCCTGTAACTGAGGTATTGAAGCACTAACATTAGGTAACTTAATAATATTGGCTTCAGCTGTTTTAGCTAACTCACCTAACTCGGCCAATGCATCATTTATTTTTTGAGTATCGGTTAGGTATTCAGGGAAATTAGCAAGAATACGTCCAGCAAGTGATATATCTCTTGTTTCAACCGTAATATTTGCCGCTTTTGCATAAGCTTGTACAACAGGTAAAAATGAGTAGGTTGCTAAAGCAGGCGCTTCATCAGTTAAGGTATAAATAATTTTAGAATTTGACATATATGTAATAGATAATTAAATTTTGTAAAATAAGTGTCTGAGCTAAGGCTTATAAAATAAAAACTATGCAAACGTTAAGTGTTGAAAAGTTGAAATCACTCTTAAAAGCCCTCTCCTGCTGGAGAGGGAGGGGTGAGGAGAAATAAAATAATTCACTTATTCTTTAATGTTTTCTTATAAATCAAGAGATAAAAGAATCCACACTTACCAATGACATAGCCAATAAAAAAGGCAGATGTAAAGTAATTTACACCTGCCTTTTCAGCTTAGTTAAAACGCACGTTTATGAAAATGGGTTTTCAAGAACAATGGTTTCATCTCGGTCTGGGCCTGTTGATAAAATAGCAACTTTAACGCCAATTAACTCTTCAACACGCTTGATATAAGCTTTTGCATTTGCAGGTAATTTCTCCATATCTGTTACCCCAGCAGTTACACCATCCCAACCAGGCATTTCTTCTATAACCGGCACACATGCTTCATATTGATCAGCACCTAAAGGTGCAATCTCAGTTAACTCACCTTTAATATTATAAGCAGTACAGATACCAATTTTATCTAAACCATCAAGTACATCTAATTTAGTTAAACAAATACCTGACAAACTATTCATTTGTGCTGATTTACGCATAGAAACAGCATCAAACCAACCTGTTCTACGCTTACGTCCTGTTGTTGCACCAAATTCATGACCTTTAACACCTAAGTGCTCACCATATTTATCATCTAGCTCAGTAGGAAACGGACCGTTACCTACTCGTGTTGAATAGGCTTTAGTAATACCTAAAACATAATCAAGATCTAATGGACCTACACCAGTACCTGTTGCCGCACCACCTGCTGTAGTGCTTGATGACGTTACATAAGGATATGTACCATGATCAATATCAAGTAATGCCCCTTGAGCACCTTCAAAAAGAATATTTTCATCTTGTTGCTGGTAATCTTTTAATTCTTCACCAATATCTGTCAACATTGGCTTAACAATTTCAGCAAGCTTTAACGTTGTCGCCAACATTTCTTCATAATCAAGTGCTTCGGCATTATAGTAATTAGTCAGCATAAAATTATGATATTCGACTAATTCCTTTAACCTTTTAGAAAACTCTTCAGTATTAAGTAAGTCACCTGCACGAAGCCCTCTTCTTGCAACTTTATCTTCATAAGCAGGGCCAATTCCTCGTCCTGTTGTTCCAATTGCTTTATTACCACGGGCAATTTCTCTTGCTTGGTCAATAGCAATATGGATAGGAAGAATTAAAGCACAAGCTTCACTGATTTTTAGACGATGCTTAACAGAAAGGCCTGATTTCTCAAGTGTTTCAATTTCTTCCAATAAGGCATCAAGTGATAAGACAACACCATTACCAATCATGCAGTCGACATTTTCTCTTAAAATACCTGATGGAATAAGATGCAAGACCGTTGTTTTACCATTAATAACTAGTGTATGCCCAGCATTATGCCCACCTTGAAAGCGAACAACCGCTTTAGCCTGTTCAGTTAAAAGATCAACCAACTTCCCTTTACCTTCGTCACCCCATTGCGTGCCGATGACTACTACATTTTTACCCATAATTATTCCAATTTTAAGCTAAGGACTTAACGACCCAATTTTGATTCTGTTTTTCTAACACGCCGGTACATGCTAGTTCTTTAATTTCGTCTGGATGACCAGGTAATTGCTGTACAACTGCAATACCTTGCGTACGAAGATCTCTAATTGCTTCGGTTAATGCAGCATCATCAGCTAAAGGTGCATAAACTAGCTGTGCAGTCTCTGCCTCATTTAATTGCTTAGACAATGAATTAAGCAACTTTAAATCAGCACTAAAACCTGTTGCTGCACGCGCTCTACCGAAGAACTCACCAATATTATCATATCGTCCACCACGAGCCACTTCTCGTCCTAATTCAGGAACAAAAGAAGCAAATACCACACCTGTATGATAATGGTAACCACGTAGTTCAGATAAATCGAAACTTACCGGCAATGATGGAAAATTGATACGTAGTTTATCAGCAATAGTTTGTAACTCTTCTAATGCTTGAGAAACAGCTTCGCCCGTATTTGCAAATACTTCAGCAGCTTTAGCCAATATTTCCACCCCACCATTTAAAGTCGGTAGAGTTTTAAATATTGTTTTGTAATTTTCTGGAATATTAAAACCATCAACTAAATCATTTAATTCAGGTCTTGCTTTACGTTGCAAGACATCAAACAATTCAGTTTCCTGAACTTTGGTTAAACCTGCTTGTTCTGATAAAGCACGATATATTTCAACATGCCCTAGATCTAAATGTACATTTTGTAAACCAGTAACTGCTAACATTTCCAACATTAGCTGAATAACTTCCAAGTCACTTTCTATACCTGAATGACCATAAATTTCAGCACCAATTTGCATTGGACTTCTGGTTTTAGATGATGAATTTTCTAAAGTTCTTAAAGTTGTTCCGACATAGCACAAACGTGTTGGTCGATCATGCTTTAGGTTATGCGCATCAATTCTTGCAACTTGTGGTGTTATATCCGCACAAACGCCCAACATTTCACCAGAAACCTGATCTGTTAATTTAAATGTTTGAAGATCAAGATCGTGTCCTGAACCTGTTAACAAAGAATCTAAAAAATCAACAACAGGTGGGATAACTAATTCATAGCCCCAGCAAGAAAAAACATCCAATAACTGTCGGCGTAAAGCTTCTAGTTGTTGAGCATCTTCAGGTAAAACATCTTCAATTCCTTGGGGTAATAACCAGGAGTCTCTTTTTTGCATATTTTTATATGTCCACTCGCACAAAACGCCCCGTTAGAAAACGGAGCG
>CAJVYL010000028.1 GCA_913009265.1 uncultured Methylococcales bacterium | reverse complement strand
TTATCTGAAGAGTCTTTAGAAGAAAATATTGCAACTTGTGCAAAATATCTAGAGCGTATGGATAAAATGGGTATGACACTAGAGATTGAACTAGGTTGTACAGGTGGTGAAGAAGACGGTGTTGATAACACTGGAATGGATAAAGCTGATTTATATACTAAACCAGAAGAAGTTGCTTATGCTTATGAAGAACTAAGCAAAGTAAGTCCTCGTTTTACTATTGCTGCATCTTTCGGTAACGTACACGGTGTATACAAACCTGGTAATGTTGAATTAACTCCAACAATCCTTCGTGATTCACAAGCCTACGTTTCTGAAAAATACGGCGTTGCTGCTAACACATTAACTTTCGTATTCCATGGTGGTTCTGGTTCTTCTGAAGCAGAAATCAAAGAATCAATTGGTTACGGTGTTGTTAAAATGAATATCGATACTGATACTCAGTGGGCAACATGGGAAGGTATCATGAACTTCTATAAAGCTAATGAAGCTTACCTACAAGGTCAAATCGGTAACCCAGACGGTGAAGATAATCCTAACAAAAAATACTACGATCCACGTGTATGGCAACGTGCAGGTGAAGTAGCTATGGCAACTCGTTTAGAGCAGGCTTTTGCTGATTTAAATGCTGTAAATACTTTGTAAAAAGTATTTTGCTTAAAGTCTGGGCCTAAGTTAGGTTCAGGCTTATATAAAAAAGGCCGATTCAGTTTACTGAATCGGCCTTTTTTTATTTTATGTAAGCGGATAAATCTATTATTTAATAGTATCTACTTTATCACCATTGCCAACTAGAACAACGTCAGCGTCTCTTGCGGCAAATAAGCCATTAGTGACAACACCCGTAATACCATTAATGATAGTTTCTAATTTAACAGGATCAACAATTTTTAGACCATGTACATCTAAAATTTCACAACCATTATCTGTGTAATAGTCTTTACGCCAAACTGGGCGGCCACCTAATTTTTCAAGTTCATTAGCAACATAGTTACGTGACATAGGGATAACTTCTACAGGTAAAGGAAATGCACCTAAAACATCAACGCTTTTTGTACTATCAACAATACAGACGAATTTCTTACTAGCTGCTGCTATGATTTTTTCACGAGTTAATGCGCCGCCACCACCTTTAATAAGTTTTTTGTTAGTGTCAACTTCATCTGCGCCATCTACATAAACACCAATTTCATCAACACTATTTAATTCAATAACAGGAATGCCTACGCCTTTAAGACGCTCAGTTGTTGCATCGGAGCTAGATGCTGCCGCTTTAATTTTACCTTTATAATCAGCTAACATATCAATAAAGAAATTAACGGTTGAGCCAGTCCCAACACCAATAATTGTTTCGCCATCAATATATTGTAGGGCAGCTTGTGCAACTTGTTTTTTTAATTCATCTTGTGTCATATTTTATTCTTTTATGTAGGTGAGCAATAATGGATATATTGCTACAAAGTTAAGAAGCTAAAAATTATTACCCTAATAATACCTGATGTTAGGGTATTTTTCAGCCGTTTTATCAATTATCAGCATTAACTATATATTTGAAATTTCTATATAATAGCTAGATTGTAATGCCAACTAATATAAATAATGGAAGATTATTCTTACGCACCTGACTACGAAGTCGAATCACTAAAAGTGCCGCCTCATTCTATACAAGCCGAGCAGTCAGTGTTGGGAGGTTTGATGCTAGACAATCAAACTTGGGATTCAGTTGCAGATAAAGTAATTGCTGAAGATTTTTATAGAAAAGATCACCGCTTAATATTTACCACGATTGAGCTATTAGCCGAAAAACAAGATCCTTTTGATGTGATTACGCTTTCAGAATCGTTAGATGGGATTGGGGAGTTACAGAGTGTTGGGGGATTAGCATACCTTGGAACTTTAGCAAAAGACACTCCTAGCGCAGCAAATATTGTAGCTTATGCAAATATTGTTAGAGACCGTTCTGTTTTAAGGCAATTGATTCATATCGGTACTGAAATTTCAGATTCTGCATTTAATACAGAAGGTAGAGATACTTCTGAATTATTAGAACAGGCTGAACGTGATGTTTTTAAAATAGCAGAACAAAGACAACGAGGACAAGAAGGTGGTTTTAAATCTATCAAAAACTTGTTGGCAACTGCTGTTGATAAGATTGAAACTTTGTATGAGCAAGAAGGTAGTATTACTGGAGAGAGTACTGGGTTTAACGATTTTGATGATTTAACATCGGGCTTACAGCCAGCTGATTTAATTATTGTCGCAGGCCGCCCATCTATGGGGAAAACAACTATTGCCATGAATATGGCTGAAAATGTTGCTATTTCAAGTGGTAAACCAGTCGCTGTTTTTAGTATGGAGATGCCGGGTGATTCATTAGCTATGCGGATGATGTCGTCACTGGGGCGGATTGATCAAAACAAAGTTAGGACAGGTAAATTAGATGATGATGAGTGGCCGCGTTTAACATCAGCAATAAATATGTTGGCGGAAACTAAGTTATTTATAGATGATACACCAGCATTAACACCAACAGAAGTGCGAGCTAGGTGTAGAAGGTTAGTGCGTGAGCATGGGCCTTTAGGGCTTATCGTGCTGGATTATCTGCAGTTAATGCAGTCTCCTTCTAGTGGTGAAAATAGAGTCCAACAGATTTCTGATATTTCCCGAGGTTTAAAGGCTTTAGCTAAGGAGTTAAATGTTCCTGTGGTTGCGCTATCACAGCTTAACCGTAATCTTGAACAACGCCCAAATAAGCGTCCAGTAATGTCGGATTTAAGAGAGTCGGGAGCGATTGAGCAGGATGCTGATTTGATTGTATTTGTTTATCGAGATGAGGTTTATAACGAAGATAGCCCAGATAAAGGTACTGCAGAGGTTATTATAGGTAAGCAACGGAATGGTCCTTTAGGTACAGTACGCTTAACATTCTTAGGACAGTTTACAAAATTTGAGAATTTTGCTGGTGACCCGTATTCAGCAGAGGATTATGAATGACCCCAGCAGCCCATGCGGTAGTCGACTTAACAGCTGTTAAACATAATTTAGCAAGAGTTAGAGAATATGCTCCAGCAGCTAAAATTATGGCTGTTATAAAGGCGAATGCTTATGGGCATGGCCTATTGCAGATAGCTAAAGTTTTAGAGGGTGTTGATGGAATAGCTGTTGCGCGTGTTGATGAGGCGGTGAGGTTAAGGAAAGCCAAAATCACATGCAGAATTACTGTGTTAGAAGGTTTTGTTTGTGAGCAAGAGTTAGATGAGTTGATGCAGTTTGATTTAGACTGTGTCGTTCATTCTATCGGTCAGATAGATATATTAGAAAACTATTCAGCTCAAAAAAAGGTATCGGTTTGGTTAAAGCTGGATTCTGGGATGAATCGCTTAGGATTTAACCCTGATGAATTTGTATCTGCTTATCAAAGGCTTATAAATTGTCCTAGGGTTAAACAACCTATTTCATTAATGACCCACTTTTCAAGTGCTGATGATAAAGAGAGTGATGTTACTGATAAGCAGTTAAGACTTTTTAAACAGCTAACAGAATCATACTCTGGTGAAAAAAGTATCGCTAATTCAGCTGGAATTATTGCTTGGTCAGACTCTATATCTGACTGGGTAAGGCCGGGAATAATGTTATATGGAGTGTCCCCCTTTTCAGAGGATTGTGGATTAGATTTGGGGTTAAAGCCTGTGATGAGTCTGCATGCGCGCTTGATTAGTGTAAAAAAAATTAAAGCGGGGGAGGCGGTAGGTTATGCGGGTACCTGGGTGAGTAAATCAACAACAATATTGGGTGTTGTTGCTATAGGTTATGGAGATGGCTATCCACGAGCTGCAAAGTCAGGAACTCCAGTATTAGTCAATGGAAAGAGAGTGCCTATAATTGGTCGAGTTTCTATGGATATGGTTACGGTAGATCTTTCTAGTCAAGCTAATAGTAAGCCTGGTGATACAGTAACATTATGGGGGGAGGGTTTGCCTGTAGAAGAGGTGGCGACCTATGCGGATACCATTCCTTACACACTTTTATGTGGAGTGACTCAAAGAGTAAGAGTTGAAAGTGTTGCTTAGGTATGGGAATTCAATAATTCCTAAATCTGACTTTTTATTGGCTCCTCACTCCTTATTAATGAAAATTTGTAATTATTGATTGTTTTAAAATGGCAAAAAAACAAAAAATCGCTTTTGTATGTACTGATTGTGGTGCCGAATACCCTCGGTGGGGTGGGCAGTGTACTGCGTGTGGTGAATGGAATGTTATTAAAGAAGTTCGATTGGGCAGTGATGTAAAATCGAGCGCAAGAAAATCTGGATATACGGGATCACGTTCAGAAGTTAAATTACTTTCAGATGTCGATTTGGCACAAGCTGAAAGAATCCCTACCGGCTTAGTTGAATTTGACCGTGTACTAGGCGGCGGTATTGTACTTGGTAGTGTGGTTTTAATTGGAGGGGCGCCAGGAGCAGGAAAAAGTACCATCTTACTGCAAGTCATTGCTAGTGTGGCCCAAAAGGGGTTTTCTGTATTGTATGTCTCTGGTGAAGAGTCGTTACAACAAATAGCAGAAAG
The DNA here is from genome assembly GCA_913009265.1 of uncultured Methylococcales bacterium. Classification (GTDB taxonomy): domain Bacteria; phylum Pseudomonadota; class Gammaproteobacteria; order Methylococcales; family Methylomonadaceae; genus QPIN01. The sequence goes on along the minus strand of CAJVYL010000028.1, from coordinate 18,365 downwards.
AGCGCATCGGCTTAAATTGGATGCCTCAGCGATTAAGATGCTGGCAGAGACTTCGGTGCAAAGTATTTGCGATACGGTTGATTCTGAAAAGCCAACTTTACTTATTATTGATTCAATCCAAGTTATGCATACGGTTGATTCAGATACTGCACCTGGTTCAGTATCTCAGGTAAGAGAGTCCGCCAGCTATTTAACTCAATATGCCAAAAGCCATAATGTTTCAATTTTTATGGTGGGTCATGTCACTAAAGACCAGTCTTTGGCGGGGCCCATGACATTAAGTCATATTGTTGATGCTCAAGTTATTTTGTCATCTACTGAAGATGCAAGGTTTAGAGTGTTAAGGTCAGATAAAAATAGATTTGGAAGCGTTGGTGAGTTAGGCTTTTTCTCAATGGGAAGTACTGGCTTAAAAGAAGTTAAAAATCCTTCAGCTATGTTTTTATCAAGATCAGATACGCCATCGTCAGGAAGTGTTGTTACTGTTATTTGGGAAGGTACTCGTCCTTTATTGGTGGAAATACAAGCCTTGGTAACAGAGAGTCAATATGGTAATCCTAGGAGGCTGGCTGTCGGTTTGGACTCTAATCGTTTAGCAATGTTATTAGCTGTTCTAACGCGACATGCAGGTATATTTACTGCAAATGATGAGATTTATGTCAATGTGGTTGGGGGGATAAAAGTAACTGAGACAGCTTCTGATTTAGCGATTCTTGTAAGTGTTGTATCTAGCCTTAAAAATAAAGTTATTCCTCATGATGTGGTGTTTTTTGGCGAAATAGGCTTAAACGGTGAGATAAGACCGGTAGCAAATGGTTTTGCTCGGTTAAATGAAGCGGCAAAGCATGGCTTTAAGAAAGCGGTTATACCTAAGGCAAATGCACCTAAAGTGGCTATCAATGGCTTAACAATTAGTGCGGTATCAACTGTTTCTGAAGCACTAGATGCATTTGGGTATTTATAGTCAGAGCAAATTAAGTATCTAATGCAGTTAGAGCGAGTAAATCCCTTTCAAGAATATCGCTATCACCAAGATTAAGCTCAACTAATCGACGTAGTTGCGAGATGCTATCTATATCAATATGTTCGCATTTGAACCCGACTTCATCAGCAATAACATGAGATACACTCACTTGCATGTTGATATTTACTTCGTCAGATAATTGTAAAGTTAAGGTATAAATGCTTTCCAGAGGGCTTGACCAAGGTGATTCAAACTTTAGAAGACAGCCCTTTAGGGATATATCAATTAATTTACAAGATTGAACTTGTGAATTAGAGTCATTACTTAATGTAACATCAGCATTATAAAAAATACGATGAAAATGACGTTTGTCGTTAGTTATTTCTGTCATGGTTATTGCTCAAGAAAAAATTGCATCGAAACATTATTAATAACAATAATATCGTTATCTTTTAACTGAATAGTTTCATCAGCTAAAGGTTGTTGGTTAATAAGAATATCCATATGTGTTTCTAGAGATGACATAAAGTACCCCTCTTTTCTTTTAGAAATGATGACTACTCCTGACCCTGCATGACCTAAACGAGTCATGGATTTTTTTAAAGGAAGGATGCGGCCAATATGTTGCCCATCCATTATTTGTAGATTACCATCAGGGGTATGCACTTTATCTTCTAATTGTGAGTTGAGTGATTCAACATCTTTCTTACTGGAAGAAAAAGCTTTTGTGTCTGGTGTAATTGATTCTGTGGTATTAAACACAATGCTATGTTTGCCAATTGAGATAACATTGTTGTTTTCAAGAAAAGCTTCTTCAACTTTCTCATGGTTAATGATTAAAGGGTGGCTGTCTGAAAGTTGTTTTATTAGACAGTTATCTCCATCAACATTAATCACTGCATGTACTGGTGCAACAGTTAAGTTATCAATAATTAAATCATTACTGCTATCACGACCAATGCGAATAACGCCCGAATCATAGATGGATGATTGAATTGCTTTATCTTTAAAAAAAATCGTAAATTTTGCCATTGTTCTCGTAGAATGACTTGCTTATTGATTAATAGTATAGACGCTATAAAAAAATTATTGAAAAAATGTTCTATTTTTTAGGATAGAATTTTACTTGTTTGATGGTGTTCTCATCACATTTGATTATTTCTAAAGCATAACCATGCAATCGAAGGCTAACACCTGCTTCAGGAATGGTCTCCATATACTCTATAATTAGGCCGTTAAGCGTTTTTGGTCCCTCTGTAGGTAAATCCCACTGGGTAATGCGATTAAGTTCACGAACAGTAACGCTAGCGTCAACTAAAAAGCTACCGTCATCCTGTTCCTTTACATCAGCTTCTTCAGCAACTAATTCCCCAACAATTACTTGTAGTAAATCATCTAAGGTCACTAAGCCTTGTACATCTCCATATTCATCAACAACTAGGCCAATACGTAATTTTTCGGCTTTAAAGCTTTGTATTTGTTTGTGTAAAGGGGTGCTTTCAGGAATAAAGAAAGGTTTTGTTAGGTTTTCAGTAATACTCTGTTTATCAAAGTCAGTACGATTAATTAAAGGGATAAGCGTTCTTAAATGTAAAAAACCAATGACGCGATCAATGCTTTTTTTATAGATAGGAAGGCGAGTGTGAGAGCTGGATTGAATTTGTTTAATAATATCTTCAATGGGTTGCTCAAGGTCAATACCTAGAATTTCATTTCTAGGTGTCATTATATCTTCGACAGAAGCTGATTCAAGATCTAAAATACCAAGCAACATATTTTGGTATCTAGCAGGCATAAGGTTTTCTGCATCAGCTACTATGCTTTTTAGCTCATCTTTATTAAGTTGGTCTTTTTTTATTTTTGATGCATTAACACCTACTAACCTCAATAAAAGGTTGGATATTAAATTAACTATCCATACAAAGGGGTAGAGTAATTTTAATAATGGTGTATAAAGCCAGGCCGCAGGGTAGGCAAGAACTTCAGGTTTAAGAGCTGCTAATGTTTTAGGTGTTACTTCTGAAAAAATAAGAACTGCAAAAGTTAAGGTGGCGGTGGAAGCAAGGATAATTTCTTCTTGGCTAAGATTAACATAGCCTTCATTAATTAGCCGCATAGCAATAACTGTTGCTAAAGAAGAAGCGCCGATATTGACAAAATTATTACCTAAAAGAATTAGTCCCATTAATCTATCTGGGCGTTGTAATAATTTATGCGCTTTCATAGCGCCACGATGTTTTTGTTTAACTAAATGCTGTAAGCGATAACGATTTAAGGTCATTAAAGCTGTTTCGGAGCCAGAAAAAAAAGCAGAAAGGAGTAGCAGGGCTATAAGTATACCAAACAGTATACTAAGAGATATATCGTTCAAAGAAGTGGCTCAATTTTATAAAACAATTGTCTAGTTTCTATATTGAGAAGTTTTTGTCAAGCTCTGATTATAAAAATGATAAAAAAATGTATTGTAAGTTTTTGAAATGTTTATTAGGAAGTAGCCGCAACAGACTGAAATAGATTGATATTTTTACGAAAAAATATTTAAATACTTTACTTTGTGCTTATGCTAATATTTTTTTTAAAATCTAGCTATACTTGGTAGGAATTGTGGAATAGAGTGCTATGGAGTATTTAGATAGTAATTTTCACAATTCAGTACTTTGTCTATAGGTAAAGTATTGATAGAAGGTTGTAAATGTATGCATATGATAATTTGCTTAGTATAAAATTTTGGGAAGAGTGTAAGGACCATGGCTTTGCCACGACTATTATTAATTGATGATAATGAAACAAGGACTCAGGAATTTGAGAGTATCTTGTCATTTATGGAATATGAGGTTTCAACAGCAACAGTTGATGGTTATATTTCTTTGCTAGGTACGCTTGATAATCTTTGTGCAATTTTTATAGGGAGTGGCTGTGAGAAACAGGCATTACTAGTAAAAACAGTGTTGGATTATGGTTTTGATCTACCTGTCATTTTATTAGTTAATAAAGGTAATGCCGGTCAAACCCCTACAGCCATTCAGAAAATGGTCACGCAAGTTTATGAGTGGCCGACACTTTATCCAGCGTTAAGTGAAACTTTAAAAAAACTTCCTGTTCCCAAAAGAGTGGTTGCAAAAGCACAAGGATCAAAAACTAATAAAGGCTTGGCGGGTAGTAGTAAAAATATAAAACAAGTTAGAGAATTGATTGATCAAGTTGCGGGGTCGGATGCAACGGTTCTTGTTTTAGGTGAATCGGGAACGGGTAAAGAAGTTGTCGCCCAAGCTTTACATAAAGCTTCCAATAGAAGAAATAAACCTTTTGTTCCCGTTAATTGTGGAGCCATTCCTGGCGAGTTATTAGAAAGTGAATTGTTTGGTCATGAGAAAGGTGCGTTTACTGGAGCTTTAACATCAAGACAGGGCAGGTTTGAAATGGCAGAAGGGGGAACACTGTTTCTTGATGAAATTGGTGATATGCCCATGCCCATGCAGGTTAAATTATTAAGAGTGCTTCAAGAACGTACTTTTGAGCGAGTTGGGAGTAATAAAACGATTTCCTGTAATGTCAGGATTGTAGCGGCAACACATAGGAACTTAGAAAATGAAATAGTGGAAAAGCGATTCAGAGAGGACTTATTTTATCGTTTAAATGTTTTCCCCATAGAGCTACCCTCTTTAAGAGAGCGTGTTGAGGATATTCCATTATTAGTTAATGATTTGGTTTTTCGTATGGAAAAGGCTAATAGAGGAAGTGTAGGATTTACTCGTGAAGCCCTGTCTTTGATGATGCAGCACCCTTGGTCGGGTAATGTACGTGAACTCTCTAATTTTATAGAAAGGTTGGCTATAACCAATCCCAATGGATTGGTCGATTGGGCTGATTTGCCTGAAAAATTTCAAGGATATAATGTTCCTGAAGGATTTGCTCTAGAACATATTTTTGAACAAGAGCCGGTAAAAACTGAAGAAAAGGTTGCAGAAACAGTAGAGCCAATACCAGAAACTACTGCTTCGGATGATTTGGCTCGTATATCCCAATTGCCGGAGCAAGGAATGGATTTAAAAGGATATTTAACTGATATGGAAGTGAATCTTATTCAACAGGCTTTATCTGAATGCAATGGTGTTGTAGCTCATGCAGCAAAACTGCTTAATATGCGTAGGACGACATTAGTTGAAAAATTACGCAAATATGAGTTGTCATAGATCTATCTGTGGCTATGCTTTGAATCACTAAAACTCTCTTGCTATCTCTTTATTTTAACGTCAAATTATTGTCATTTTGTATTTTAATTGTTTGAAATATAACAACTAAAAAAACTGGTCTGGTTTTTGCTTTTACAGGGGTAACTCTTAAAAGTGAAGATTAGATATGAATACTCAGATTAATTCTCAATCCTTAAAAACAGAAAAGCTTACCGATGCTTTTCAGCTTTTTAATGAGCTATCCCTAAACTTGTCTGAATCCTATCAAGGCTTACAAACTCAAGTTGCGACTTTAAGTAAAGAATTAACCGCTGCGCGTACAGAGCGGCTTAAAACATTAATTGAAAAAGAAAAGTTGGCAGGTCGCTTGCAACAAATTTTGGCAGCTTTACCTGCTGCGGTTATTGTTTTAAACGCTAGCAATCAAGTGGTTGATTGTAATGAGATTGCGGTTAAGTATCTGGGCGAACCTTTAATCGGTCAAAACTGGTCTGCGGTTGTTCAGCGAAGCTTAATTTCTATTTTTGATAATCCCCATGAAAGACAATTGAGAGATGGTACTCGAGTCAGTGTTACGCAGAATGTGCTTAATAATGAATCAGGTCAGATCATCTTATTGTCTGATGTCAGTGAATTACGTTCTTTGCAAGATATGGTTAATCAGCAGAAGCACCTATCGGCAATGGGAGAAATGGTGGCCAGTATGGCTCATCAAGTACGTACTCCTCTTTCAACCGCTATTTTATACGCTTCTCAAATGAATAAAGCATCTGTTCCTGATGCCAGTCGAATTAAATTCTCAAACAAAATTCTTGAACGCTTGCATTACCTTGAGAGACAAGTGAATGACATGTTGATCTTTGCTAAAGAAGGGCGATTAGCAATGGATGTATTTTCATTGCAGCACTTTTTAGAAAGGATTGATGAAAATATGCATGAAATTGCGTCAAAAGGTAATTTAAAATTTGTTGTTAGTAATAAAGTGCAAGCCGATGTCATGTTAGGAAACGAAGATGCATTGTTGGGAGCTGTTATGAATTTGCTTAATAATGCCGTTGATGCGCAAACAGCTAATGGTGAAATAAGTATGATGCTGGATCAACGAGATCAGACCAGTTTACAAATCCGAATACAAGATAATGGATCGGGTATAGACGAACAGACCAAGCAACGATTGTTTGAGCCTTTCTATACAACAAAAGTGAAAGGGACAGGCTTAGGGTTGGCTGTAGTAGATAGTGTTGTAAGAGCCCATAGTGGCTCGGTTAAATGTGATTCGAAAAAAGGTGTTGGTACATTATTTACACTGATTTTACCTTGTATAAATCAATATATTCCAACTTTGTCAGAAGATGGTTATCAGTCAATGGAGAATAGTTATGAAGCAGTATGATGTATTAGTGGTTGAGGATGATGTTGATTTATGTGAGGCGCTATGTGATACCTTGGAGCTTGAAGGTTATAAACTTCTTTATGCTAATAATGGTACAGAGGCGTTAAGTAAGTTAGCTAAAAACAACTTTAGGCTGGTGGTGAGTGATATTCAAATGCCTGTAATGGACGGCTTTCAGTTATTAAATAATATGCAACAGATGTATTCTGATACGCCTGTCGTTTTAATGACAGCGTATGGCACCATTCCAAAAGCAGTTGAAGCGATGCAATCAGGAGCTGCAGATTATTTAATTAAACCCTTTGAAGCGTCTACTTTAGTAAAAAAAGTAGCTGAATTTGTCATAACTGAAACATCTCAACCTAGTGAAAGAATTGTTGTTGACCCTAAGATGAAGCAACTTTATGCTTTGACTTCAAAGGTGGCAAAAACCGAGGTAACCGTTTTGTTACAAGGTGAAAGTGGTACAGGTAAAGAGGTGATGGCTAAGTTTATACACCAGAACTCCTTGAATCATAATGGACCCTTTGTAGCGATTAATTGCGCAGCTATTCCAGAAAATATGCTGGAATCAATCCTGTTTGGTTATGAAAAAGGTGCCTATACCGGTGCGACTCATTCTATGCCTGGTAAGTTTGAGCAAGCTCAGGATGGAACAATATTGCTGGATGAAATTTCAGAAATGGATATTGGGTTACAGGCAAAACTATTACGGGTTCTTCAGGAAAAAGAAGTTGAACGTTTAGGTGGGCAAGAAAAAATAAGTTTAAACGTCAGAGTTTTGGCAACAACTAACCGAAAATTAAAAGAACATGTAGAGCAAGGTTTGTTTAGGGAGGACTTGTATTATCGTTTAAGTGTCTTTCCTATTAAAATTCCTTCTTTAAAAGATAGGGTTGGAGATATATTGCCGTTGGCAATGGGTTTAATGAAAAAACATTGGAAAGAAGGAAAGGCTTTACCTGTTTTTAGTGAAGATGCCGCGGTTATTATGCAAAATTATGCTTGGCCAGGTAATGTAAGGGAGTTGGAAAATGTTGTACAAAGGGCGTTAATATTGCAGCAGAAAGGCTATATTCTTCCAGAGTGTTTAGTGTTTGAATCTGATATGGATGAACAATTACAATTAATGAGAGCTGAAATTGTAAGGACTGAGCCTATCAAAACAGTTGCTAACTTGTCTTTTGAAACACCTGTTGTAACGACGGGAGCTTGCCTAGGTGATAGTGTGCGCTCTGCTGAAGAAAATATTATTTTGCAAACTTTACGTGATGAAAGGGGAAGTAGGAAAATTACTGCAGAGAAATTGGGTATTAGTCCAAGAACTTTGAGGTATAAAATTGCAAGGATGAAAGATGCGGGCGTTGCTGTCCCTTGTTAGTGGTGTAAAAATGAATAAGTGTCAGTTTTTTGGTGTTGGCTTGAAAAATGCTTGTAATCATATAAAGTGGATTAATGCATATTTAGTACGATGCAATGTGATGAGAGGGTGATATGAGTGATATTAATGTAAATCAAGTGTTAGCTCAGATGCGGACAATGTCAATTGAAGCATCAAGTAAACCAATAAAAGCAGAACAGACAGCAGGTGGGTCTGATTTTGCCGCTATGCTGAAAGATTCTATCGATTCAGTCAATGAAACACAGCAAACATCTGCGTCGTTATCAAAATCCTTTGAACTAGGCGACTCCGATGTCGGCTTAGCTGAAGTTATGATTGCATCGCAAAAAGCCAGTGTTTCTTTTCAAGCAATGTTGCAAGTGAGAAATAAATTAGTAGATGCATATAAAGATGTAATGAATATGCCTATGTGATTTAAGTTGCCTTTCTTGGTAGTAGGGGGTTGTTGGCTATGATTAATAGACTCCTTCTACCAATAGAAATTCAAATGCTATTAAAAAGTTGGCGATATATAACTTTTCAATCTCTAATTTTTAAAGTGTTCTTTTTCTAGTTATTACGACTTTTTATCCCTTTCCATTCGTAAATATGTCTATGTAATTAAGTTTTCACGTTAATCCACCGAACAACTACAATACATTTAATGATATTATCAAAGTATTTTTTAAAGAGTTTGTTCTAAGTACCCAAAGATGAAAGAATGAGTGAGCAAGACGGCGGAGATTTGGCTGAGTTAGATTCACAATCTAGTGCGCTAGATGAATTAACCAAGGAAGTAGAAACGCCTCCTATTCTAAAAGGCTTAGGTAATTTATCTGTGGCTCGGCAAATAGGCTTAATGCTTGGAATAGCATTAAGTGTTGCTGTGGGTATTGCCGTTGTATTATGGTCGCAAGCAGATTCATATGATTTGCTTATTTCAGGTGTAGCTGATCAGGATGCGACAGAAATTATAGAAACCCTTGATCAAATGGGGGTTGATTACTCTATCGAAACAGAGTCTGGCGCTATTATGGTGCCAACAGACCAGGTGCGTAGTTTAAAACTAAAATTAGCCGCACAAGGCTTACCTAGAACTAAGAGTTCTGGTTATGAAATACTGGATAAAGAATCAGGTTTTGGTACTAGTAAAAATATAGAGCTTATGCGTTTTCAGCGAGCTTTAGAAGGGGAAATCGCCAGAACAGTCTCTTCAATTCAAAATGTTAAAACAGCTAGAGTCCTCCTCGCATTACCAAAACAATCAGTTTTTGTACGTAAACGTAAAAAACCGAGTGCCTCGGTTATTGTCAATTTATTTCAAGGTAGAACTCTAGAAAAAGGTCAGGTTGAAGCAATTGTGCATTTAGTGGCCTCTAGCGTGCCAATGATGGAATCTACCCAGGTTACTGTTGTTGATCAAAAAGGGCGCATGCTCAGTAACAATGATTCTTCAGAAGATATGTATTTAACTTCAAAGCAGTTTGAATACAAAAAAAACCTTGAAGAACACTTAATGCAACGCATTGAAAATATTCTTATTCCTTTAGTAGGCCGAGAAGGTTTACAAGCTCAAATTTCTGCAGATGTAGATTTTACTGTTACAGAAAAAACCCAGGAAATGTTTAATCCTGATTTACCTGCATTAAGAAGCGAGCAAACTCAAAACGAACAAAGTTCTAGTTCTGCCATACAAGGTGTCCCTGGAGCATTATCAAATCAACCACCACCAGCGGGTGTTGCTCCCGAAATTGCAGTTGGTCAGGATGCAGCAGAGACAAATTCACCCACCTCAACAAGTAAAAGTGCAACACGTAATTTTGAATTAGATAAAACTATTACACATACGCGTTTAGCAACAGGTGTTTTACGTCGACTATCGGTTGCCGTCGTTGTTGATGATAAAAAAGTAAAGATAGAAAGTGGTGGGTTTACTGACCAGACCTATGCTCAAGAAGATATTAATCAATTAAGACAATTGGTTATGCAAGCGGTGGGTTTCGATAGTAGTCGGGGAGACCAAGTTACCGTTACCAATATTTCTTTTAGAATACCTGATGAGTTTGAAGCATTGCCAGACCTGCCTTTGTGGGAACAAGGCTGGTTTATTGATGCTGCAAAACAATTGACAGCAGTATTGGTTGTTTTATTTTTAGTCTTTGGTGTTTTAAGGCCCACCATGCGAGGTTTGGTTGCTAGGGATGAAGAAGTTAAAGCATTGATAGATGCTCATACAGAAGCCGATGCGATGGGGGGAACCGTTCGTTTAGATGAGGATGGTAAACCAATGGCGGTTCCTGTTGAAGGTGGGGGCGGGGAAGTAAGTGAAAAAGGCTTGTCAGCTGGTGTTGAAGATTTATTATTATTAGATGCCCCTCAAAGCTATGAAAAACGATTGGAATATATACAACAATTGATTGATGAAGACCCTCAATTAGTAGCAGAAGTTCTTAAAGGATGGATAAAAAGCGATGTCTGAAGTTGAAATCACCTTAAATGCGACAGAGCGAGCAGCATTAATGCTGTTAGCGGTTGGCCAAGATAGAGCTGCTGGGGTGTTGAAAAACATGGGCCCTAAAGAAGTTCAAATTGTAGGTACAGCCATGGCAACAATGGGGCAGATCACTGCAGAAATGGTTGATGTTGTGCTTGAAGATTTCATCATGGAAATTAAAGATGAAACAGGCTTAGGCTTAGATTCAGACAGTTATATTAGAAATATGCTAACTAATGCCCTGGGTGCGGATAAAGCCGGTAATATTATTGACCGTATTCTGATGGGAGCAAACAGTAAAGGGATTGAACAGCTTAAGTGGATGGATGTGCGTTCAATCGCAGATTTGATTCGATTAGAGCATCCACAGATTATTGCGATGATTTTATCATTGTTAGAATCCGATTTGGCGGCAGAAGTTTTAGCATTATTAGCTGAAAATCAGCGTGCAGATATCATTATGAGAATTGCTACCATGGAAAGTGTACAGCCAGCAGCTATTAAAGAACTGGATGATATGATGGAGAAACAATTGACAGGTAGTGATAGTGTTAAGGCATCTAATATCGGTGGGGTCGACTCTGCTGCTAATATCTTAAACTACTTGGAAGGTAGTTTAAGTGAAGAAATGATGGAAGGTATCACTGAATTTGATGGCGAGTTAGGGCAACAAATTCAAGATAAAATGTTCGTTTTTGCTGACTTAATTAACGTAGATGATCGTGGTATTCAAACCTTATTAAGAGAAGTTTCTACTGATCAATTATTAGTTGCATTAAGAGGCGTAAGTGAAGGGCTTAAAGAAAAAATATTTGGCAATATGTCTAAACGAGCTGCTGAAATGTTACGTGATGATTTAGAAGCGGCTCCACCCACTAAATTGAGTGAAGTAGAACTTGCACAAAAGGATATATTAACTATTGCTAAGAAATTGTCAGAATCAGGTGAGATGATGCTGGGAAGTGGTGGTGGTGATGAACTCGTCTAAAGAAAAACCATTTTCAAGTTCCGAGCTGGAAGCTCTAGGGCTATGGGATGTTGCAGAGCAGTTTGGTAAGAAAAAGAAACCTGCGGTAGTGCAACCAAAAAAAGAAAAAGCGACCTTAACAGTTGATGACATCGAAAAAATGCAACAGCAGGCCTATGATGAAGCTTTTGCTCAAGGAAAAAAACAAGGCTTTGATGATGGTTTTAAAGAAGGGACAGCAAAAGGCTATGATGAAGGCTTTGTAAAAGGAAAAGTAGAAGGTGAAAAGAAAGGATATGATGATAATTTACATCTAATACAAAAAGAAACAGCGGCCTTTGTTAGTTTATTAGAATCATTAAATGAGCCATTTAAAGAACTGGACGAAGCTGTAGAGACTGAGTTGGTTAATTTAGCGATAGGGATTGCCAGTCAGATTGTAAGAAGAGAAATTAAAATTGATCCTGGACAAATTGTTGCAGTGATCAGAGAAGCTGTTAATGCACTACCATTAGCCTCACAAAAACTAACATTACAAATGCATCCAGAAGATGCCGAATTGCTTAGAAAGTCTCTAGCATTAGATGATATGACCGCACCGTGGAATATTGTTGAAGACCCTTTGGTTACACGGGGAGGCTGTGTAGTGAAAACGGAAACATCACATATAGACACCACTATTGAAAATAGACTTGCCGTTATTGTTGCAACCGTATTAGGGGGCGAAAGAGATGAGGATCAAACAGAGTGATCCCAGCTGCCAATCGAAGTGAAAGTTGGTTAAAACGAATCAAACCTTATACGGAAAGGTTATCGGATATACCTGAGTTAGTGGTTGAAGGAAAGTTAACAAGAATGGTTGGCTTAACTCTAGAAGCTGAAGGTTGCAGAGCTGCAATAGGCTCTTTATGCCTGGTCGAATCAAAATCAGGTAAAAAGATTGGTGCAGAAGTTGTAGGTTTTTCAGGCGGGCATGTTTTTTTAATGCCAACAGGAAGTACCCAAGGACTAGAACCTGGCTGTAGAGTTATTCCTTTAGGTAAGAAAAGTTTAGCAAAAGTTGGGTTTAGTTTATTAGGGCGAGTGTTAGATGGTGCAGGAAATGCATTAGATGATAAAGGTCCATTAAAAACAGATGCAACCATTTCCCTAAGCGGTAAGACAATCAACCCGCTTTCAAGAAAACCTATCAGAGATACATTAGATGTTGGTGTAAGAGTTATTAACTCAATTTTTGCCGTAGGTCGTGGGCAAAGAATGGGCTTGTTTGCAGGAACAGGGGTAGGGAAAAGTGTGTTGTTAGGGATGATGACTAAATTTACCCGGGCTGATGTTGTCGTGGTAGGGCTAATTGGTGAAAGGGGACGAGAAGTTAATGAATTTGTATTAAAGATTTTAGGCGAAGAGGGCATGAAACGCTCTGTTGTTGTCGCATCACCAGCAGATGATTCCCCTTTAATGCGAGTACATGGCGCGATGTTGGCAACCAGTATTGCGGAATATTTCAGAGATCAAGGCTTAGATGTCCTGTTATTGATGGACTCTTTAACAAGATATGCACAAGCACATAGAGAAATAGCGTTAGCTATTGATGAACCTCCTGCAACAAAAGGCTATCCACCCTCTGTCTTTGCAAAGTTACCTCATCTTGTAGAAAGAGCAGGTAATGGCGATGAAGGTGGTGGATCAATTACTGCATTTTATACAGTTTTAGCCGAAGGGGATGATAATAATGACCCTATTGCTGATGCTGCTCGAGGTGTGTTGGATGGGCATATCGTTTTATCCAGAAGCTTAGCCGAGTCAGGCCACTTTCCTGCTATTGATATTGAAGCCTCTATTAGTAGAGTTATGTCGGATATTGCAGAAGTAAAACAAATAGAATTATCTAGGGAATTAAGACGGCTGTATTCACTTTATCAACAAAATAAAGACTTGATTAGTGTAGGTGCTTATCAAGCAGGTTCTGACCCTAGAATTGATGAAGCTATTGCAAAAAATGCTGCTATAGCAACATTCTTACAGCAAGATATGAATGAAGCTGTTGATATTAGTCGTAGTTTAGCAGAGTTAGAAGCTTTATTAGGAGGAGCTGTATGATGATAGTTAGAAATCGGTAAGTTGTTTCATGCACGTTTCTTAGCTTTCTTATTGGAATATTGCTACCCAGTGTTAATGGTTAAAGAATGAAAAAATCTCAAAGACTAAATGTTATTGTCGAGTTAAATGCTAGAAATGAAAAAAACACCTTAAAGGCGTTAGGTGATGCTCAACAAAAAAAACAACAAGCGGAAAAACAATTAGAAGATTTAAAACTGTATCGTCAAGAGTATGAAGTTAAGTACCAGTCAATCGCTAAAATAGGGCTTAATATTAAGCAATTGCTAGAGTTTAAAGCTTTTATGAGCAAATTGGATAAAGCTATTGCCGAGCAAGAACAAGTTGTTGTTGGTGTTGAGCAGCAATTGATTAATACACGTAAGCAGTGGGAACAACAGCATCAGAAAACAAAAAGTATGCAAAAGGTTTGTGAAGCTGCCGTTAAAGAAGAGATTAAAGTAGAAGAAAAAAGAGAGCAAAATGAGCAAGATGATCGTTCAACGCGTATAGGACGTAATGGTGGCATAAGAAATGCTTAGTTCTTAGCTAAGGAATTCGGAGAACGTACATGAATATCGACAGCTCAAACTTACTTTCCATGCTCTCATCGGGGGAAAGTTTAGAATCAATACAACAACTATTGCCTGGTGATGGGGCTGAATCAGTTGAATTCTCTGATGCTTTGATGCAGAAGATAGAGCAGTTGCAAGGATTAAGCGCATCAGTTGAAGGAACCGATAAATTAGTAATTGAGAATCTTAATCTTGGCAAGCAACTGCATCAAATTGCCGACTTATCCCAAACGGCTGAACAAATAAATGATTTCTCTGCTTTTCTTGGCAAAGACTTGCCACAGCAAAACCTGCTAGAAAAAAATATTGATTTAGAAAATACACTGGAAACACTTGCTAGTGTATTAAATACCTTGGATGAGGGAGTAGAAACAAAAGTTGATATAGATACTCAGATAGAAGCGTCTATAGAGACTATTAAGGCAATAAAACAATATGTGCCAGAACAAAGTGAAATAGTTGCTAAATTAGATCAAATTGTTGATGGCTTAGAGCAGATGAAGCCAGGCCACCACCTTAGTCGTGAAATTGATAATAAAAGTGATACAAGTAGTCCAATAGATGACTCAATAGATCTTGAGCAACAAGCATTAAAAAATTTAGAACAAAAAGTTGAAGGGTCTGAAAGTATAAAACCAGATCTAGCTAATGTTGAAATTACAGATGAAAGTGTACTTTCTTTAGAAATAGGTGCTTCTAGCCAAGAACAAAACCAGTTCAATTTTTTGGACGTTGAAGAACCTGAATCTATAAAACCTGATAAAGCTAATACTGAAGATAAAGAGCTTAGAGATCATTCTCCTGCGATAGAGACATCTAAGCAAGAACAAAAACAATTCAATACTTCTGATCCAATGGTGGGTGAGCAAAAAGAAGTTATTCAACAAGTAGCCAGTGACGAGTTTGAGCAGAAGCAAGTAAGGCATGTTGATAATATTGTTGAGAATGTTAAACAGCTAGAAAGCTTGTTGCAAGAGCAGCCAGTGAGTAATGATTCAGAATCTATCAATACTGTAGATAAAGAGAATAAAACAGCTTTAGCAAGTGAAGTTGAGCAATTAGTCTTAGGTATTGAATCTATTAAAGAGACTATTTCTAATAAAATAACAGAAGCATTAAATAAACAGCAGGTTGCTGTTGAAGACTTATTACAATCGGTTGATAAATTTAGTACTTCTAGTGAAAATCAAATAGAAACAGCAGCCCCTAAAGAAAAGTCACCCGAAAAAGTAGAGCTATCTGTTGATAATGAAGAGCAGCTAATGTCTTTTTTAGAGGAAGATTTGGATGAAGCTGATATTGAGAATCGGATGGCTTCAATAGTTGCAACATTAAATGAGTCCAAGCAATTTGATAAAGCAGGAGTTCAGTCTCAAGCTATTTATCAAGAGCTAAAAATGGGTGGCAATAAAGAAAACCTATCGACAAAGCAAATATTAGAACAGCAAAGTATAGACTTTTCAGTTAAACCTGAAGTAAAAGATGAATTGTTGCAACAGAATGATGCAATGATGAAGATGAAACCTACAGATATAGATTCTGTGTTAAGTAAGCAGAACCAAAATAGTAATATTTTACAAGGTAAAGATATAGAGTTAACAACTGAAAGAGTGTTGCCAAAATTTGCAACAGATATTGCCAATCTAAACCGCGCAGTGATGGCAGAGAATAAAGCTGAGATTCCAGCAATGACAAAACATTTTGCAAACCCAGAATGGAATAAAGAAATAGGCGAAAGAGTCATCTGGATGCATAAACAAGCCATTCCATCTGCTGAACTTAGATTGAATCCTGGGCACTTAGGCCCAATCACTATTAAAGTAGATATGAGCCAAGATCAGGCAACCGTTGCATTTACTACACAGCATGCTGCAGTAAAAGAAGCAATTGATGCAGCCTTACCAAAATTACGAGAAATGTTTTCTGCTCAACAACTCAATTTAGCCGAGGTTAGCGTATCGCAAGAAGATGCAGGGCAAAAACAGCAAAGAGGGTTTAGTCAGATGGGAAGTGGTGCTGGCAAAGGCGAAAAAGATAGCAATGAAATGCTAGAAAATGAATTTTCAGAAAATTCTATGCATATAACTGATGAGATTGAGGCAGGTAGAGCAATTGCTAGTAACGGTCTATTAAGTATTTATGCTTAGTTGTGCTGAGCTTTTGTAGCCTTGATGAAACACCGTGGAATCAAGGTTTAGCTGAAATTCCCCTTGATTTCGTTTCACTACATCAAGGCTACATTTTTTATTCTTTTTAACCTGTGGTTAAGTAATAGTCATAAAAGACTAGGGTTTTTTACAAGTATTAATACCTAATAGTGGGTATAAAGGGCAAAAGTTAACCGTAGCAGTTAATAATGGTACAAGACCAACGGCTCCCCACCAATTTTGAACTGCATATCCCCAAGCAATAACAGCTAAACCTACAGCAATTCTTAATATCTTATCAATTCCACCTACATTCGAGTTCATCATTAACACCTGATATTTAATTGAAAACAGAATTATAAATTAACTAAAAACTGGCTTCAGTGACATTGTTACATAGAAGGGTTGATATAAAATTTCTTAGAAGTACATTTTGATATTTATACACATAATAGATTTTAACCTTAAGATTATGAGTGTTTAGGGCCTAAAATCAGTCAGTATGTTTTTGTTTTTACCCTAAGTTATTGATTTGTATTTTTAAATAAGAGGGTGTGTAAAAATAACACAATGTGTATGCAAGCCTTAAATAGTCTACAGGAGAGTGACTTATCAGAGGGTTATTAACAGAGTTATCCACAGGTTTTGTGGACAAGTTTGTAAGTTGTTGATTGTGGGAATTGCTTGTTATTTATATTCTTATCGGTAGGAGGGGCCTATTGGCCGCGACTGCTCTTGATCTTGTCATGACCAATTAGGCCCAATATTTAATTTAATATAGCCAGTTAAACAAGGTTGACCTTGAAATATCAATACTTAACGGCCTAAAAATTACTTCTTGGCGATAAAGTGACAAACTATCCATGAATTTAGCCACAATGATATAGGCTAACAGGCTGGGTGATACAAACTGCGGGGGGATAAGCTATGCCGGCTTAGCTACTGTTGATTAAACCAAAAAAGGCCAGCATATAGCTGGCCTTTTTTGAGATTGTAAATGATCTTTAGATCAACTTAGAATGCCCACTGTCCACGTAGAGAGAATGCATCAATCTCTTCAAGATCACCTGGATCAGATTCGTTAGCAAATTCACCATTATTGTTAACATCAAATGCTCTGCGGTAATCAGCCATTAAACGTAGGTTATCATTTAAATACCAGTTTAGCGCTACTGTTACCGCTTTTTCGCTACCACCGTTCACGTCTTCTGAATTTATATCAGCTTGATCATAACGTGCTGCTAGTTCTACAGCACCCCAACCACCACCATCTTTCAAGCTAAAGTGTTGAGCTGGTTTTAAACGCTTAAATTCACCATCAGAGCCTTTGTAAGAACGAGACTCACCAGTTAATGTCCAGCCTGTTTGTACATAAAATGCATTAAAATTTGTGGTTGGAGCACCATCACGTGATAGCCAAGAATGAGCATATTCACCTTGTACAGAGAAAGGCCCTTGCATGTAAGCTGCTTCAAAACCCGCTATTGAAAGGTTCTCAGCATTTGCAATATCGTTAGCATTCGTTAAGTACAAATTAGATAAATGAGTTGTTTCATATTTTATATCGGTGTTACTACCAGCGTTTAAAATATCTTCACGGTCATTAGTTTCTCTAAAACCACCGTATGCACCTAAATGAACAACCTGGTCTTTAAGATTAATTGGTGTATAGGTAACCCGAGATGTCATGCCCCAGCCTTCATCACCTGTAGCATTTCTTTCTCTACCAACTGATTCACCGTAAGCCCCTAATTGTGCAGACCAATTTTTCCCTTTTGATTTTACGTGAAGACCTATTGCACGGTCAAAAGCATGACCTGTAATAGTATTAACTAAAGAACGTTCAGTAAACATAATGTCATTTGAACTTTCTTGTAATTCCATGCTGATGGATTGTTTTTGATGTCCAGCAGTAATTTCTAACCAATCAAGGCCAGTATAAGTTACAAATAAATCTTTAACTGCTACGCCATTATCAGCGAAATCAAATTCAGAGATATATTTAAAGTCTTCCCACATCACACCTTTTAAGTAAATACGTGCGCGTCTAATCTCGGTGCCATTATTTGCACGAGCTTCATCTAGCTCATTATCGCCACTGTGGAAAGAGGCATCTGCATGTAAACGAGCACCAATTTTTAGTTTAAATTGCTT
>CAJVYL010000027.1 GCA_913009265.1 uncultured Methylococcales bacterium | reverse complement strand
ATTCTTTAATTATAGTATTTGAGATAAATCTGTTCGCCTGAAAGGCGAAGGTTTTAACCTTATGAATGGAAAATAAAGTGAATAAAAAAATAAGTACGTTATTTGTTGCCATGGTTTTGACAGGGTGTGCAACTGATCCAACAAGTCAATTAACAAGCATTCAAAATGAATTAGATGCAGTACAGGAAAAAAATAATTTATTACAGTCTACTATTGATAAAACACGATTGATTTACAAAGAGCTTCTGAGCTAAATACTAGATTACAAGCAGCAAATACATCTTCTACTAGTATGGGGGCAGGTAATGACTTGTTACCACCTAATGCTAAAACAGGTGAATGTTATGCTCGAGTTCTTACTCCTTCTGTTTATCGTACTGAATCCACAGAAATGCTTAAAAAAGCAGCTGGGTATAGAATTGAAGTTTCTCACCCAACTTATGAATGGGTAACTGAAAGTGTATTAGTTAAAGAAGAATCTGAAGTTGCTGAAATCGTGCCTGCAAAATATGAGTGGAAAGTTGAAAGGGTTTTGGTCACTGCAGCCCATGAGCATTTAAAAACAATTCCAGAAGTTTATGAAACTAAAACGGAAAAAGTTTTAGTAAAGCCAGCATATACAACTTGGAAAAAAGGTCGTGGCCCTGTTGAAAGAATAAGTAATTCAACAGGTGAGATTATGTGTCTAGTTGAAGTTCCGGCTGTATACAAAACTGTTTCTTCAAGAGTGATTGCTACTCCGGCTCGTATTGAAAAAGAAATGCATGATGCTGTTTATAAAGACATCAAAAAACGAGTGATGGTTGAAGGCCCTAGAATGGTTAAAAGAACTATTCCAGCTGTCTATAAATCTATTAAAGTTAAAAAAGTTTTACTACCTGCACAAGAAACGCGTATTGATCTTCCAGCGGTTTATCAGACTGTAACTAATAAGGTAAGAGTGTCTGATAGTGTCTTAGAATGGCGTAGTATTTTATGTGAAACTAATACTTCAGGTGATGTAGTGCGTAGTTTACAACGTGCATTATTATCAGCTGATTATAACCCTGGTCCAATTGATGGTGTTATAGGTCGAGAGACTATGGATGCTGTTAAAAGTTATCAGAGAGCTAAAGGGTTAGCAGTTGGTCAATTAACTATTGAAACAATTAGAGCCTTAGGTGTTAGTTATTAATTTTTAAAACTAATTAATTTATACCTTTAGAAAGGTTGTGGCAGATAGTCACAACCTTTTTACTTAATGAATACTCGTTCTGCCTTTAAAAAGAGAGAACGGCTAGCAAGAACGAGTTGCTCTAAAGAATATCAGGACTGACTAATTACACATTCTTTAGGCAATATTTTTAGGGAAATAGTAGTTTTTATAACTATTGTTGATATAACAAATTATATTTCTTAATTAGAATTATACTCATTTAGTAATTCAATCCAATGTTTTACAGGTACATTAGATTGGCTTTGTAAATGTAATTGACAGCCAATATTGGCTGTTAAAATAATATCGGGTGAATCTTTTTCTAGAGCAGTTAACTTATTATCAAGTAGTTGTTGCGACAATTCTTTTTGTAAAATTGAATACGTCCCAGCTGAGCCACAACATAAATGTGCATTTTCAACAGGGTTAAGTGTAAAACCATATTTTGTAAGTAAAGATTCAACAACTCCGTTTAATTGCAGCCCATGTTGTAATGAGCAAGGGCTTTGGAAGACAATTTTCTTTGCTGGAATGCTGAAATTATCTTTAGTTAAATCTTCTTTAGTTAATATCTCACTAATATCTTTTGCAAGTTCACTGACTTTTTTTGCTTTACTGGCATAATCGGGGTCATGTTTTAGTAACTGTGCATATTCTTTAATCATTACACCACAACCACTTGCTGTAATGACAATGGCTTCAGCACCTTGGTTGATTAATGGCCACCATGCATCAATATTTCTACGTATAAAAAATAAAGCTTCTTCATGGGCAGACAAATGATGACTCACTGCACCACAGCATCCTGCTTCGTTTGCGTTAATCAGCTCTATTCCCAGCTTATTTAAAAGCGTGGCAGTAGCACTATTTGTATTAGGTGTGGCCACTGATTGAGCACAGCCTTGTAACACTATCATTTTTCGTGATTTATTCTGCTTAGGCCAAGCTGTTAAAGTTTGCTTATCAGGAATTTTTTGTTTTATTGCAGCGGGTAGTAGAGGTTTTAGTCCCTGTGCTATTTTAACTAAAACTGAAAAACGTTTAGGGTAGGGAAGCGTTTTTCGTAATGTAAAGCGAGTTAATCTACTAATAGCTGTTCGTGTTACTTGTTTATCAACTAATTCTCGGCCTATATCTACAAGTCGGCCGTATTGTACGCCTGAAGGGCAAGTGGTTTCACATGAGCGACAACTTAAACAACGATCCAAATGTGTTTGAGTTTTAGCGGTAACTTTTTTACCCTCTAGCATTTGTTTAATTAAATAAATGCGACCACGGGGGCCATCCAGTTCATCACCTAATAATTGATAGGTAGGGCAAGTAGCCGTACAAAAACCACAATGTACACAAGAGCGGATAATGCTATCTGCTTCTTTTCCTATTGTTGTGCTTAAAAATTGTTCAGTTGTCTTGGTTTGCATAAATTTGTAAATTTAGAATTGTTGATACATGCGACCAATATTGAAAATACCATGCGGATCAAAAGCTTGTTTTAAATTACGATGTATTTGTAATAAATGCTTGGGTAAGGGCTGAAAAGTATCATTTATTTTTGTAGGGCTACGAAAAAGACTGATATGTCCATTTAATGGGTGTGGCGTTTCGTTTTGTGAGGTATTCGTTTTTATCCAGCGTAATGCTCCACCCCATTCATAAAATGTATCATCATTTTGTGATGTGATTTCTGAATTAGAAGCTACTGATAATCGCCATAAGGGTTTTTTAGAGTCAAAAAAATGGTGAGATTGTTCTTTTACTGAATGCCAGAAACTATCAGCATCAGTTAAAACCTCTCCACCGATTAAATGTTGAAGAGTATTGATATATTTTTCTGTACCCGACAATCGAATAGTTAGTTGGTTTTGATGATAACAGCTAGCGGTGATGGGGATTGATTGTGTTGACCATTGATGCATTTTTAGTAAAGCTTCATCAATATTTAGCTGGTGCACCAAGGTGATTTCAGTTTCTGGTTTGGGTACAACCTTTAGTGATACTTCCAGTAAAACACCTAAAGTTCCCATTGCGCCTGTTATTAAACGAGATACATCGTATCCTGCTACATTTTTCATCACTTCACCACCAAAAGATAAAACCTCTGCTTGTCCGTTGATGATTTTTGTTCCTAATACAAAATCTCTAGCTGCTCCACTATAGGCTCTGCGTGGCCCTGATAAATTACAGGCGATAGTACCACCTATTGTGGCTTTATCGCCAAAAGCAGGCGGCTCAAAGGCAAGCATTTGATTGTTTTCTGCTAATACACTTTCAATATCTTTTAGTAATGTTCCTGCACGTACTGTAATAAATAATTCTGATGGTTCGTAACTAATAATCCCTTGATGTTCCGAGATATTTAATTCTTTACCAATAGCTGTACGCCCATAAAAATCTTTAGAGCCACCCGCTTTGATGATTAATTTAGTTTTTGTTTGTATTGCTTGTTCGACAGAGTTTTGTAGCTGGTCAGAAATATTTTTGTCTTTCATTAAAAACGTTCCAGTTCAGGGTGGGGCAGTTTTCCATCATGAACATGCATTGCACCCAATTCTGCACAGCGATGTAATGTGGGTATGGCTTTACCTGGATTCAATAAACCTTTAGGGTCAAACGCTGCTTTAAGAGCATGAAATTGAGATAATTCAGCGGCTTTAAACTGTACACACATTTGGTTTAGCTTTTCCATGCCTACGCCATGTTCGCCTGTAATGGTTCCTCCAACCTCTATACAAAGCTCTAAAATTTTCCCACCTAGTTCTTCTGCTTTCTCTAGCTGACCTTTACTTGCATCATAAAGTATTAAAGGATGTAAATTACCGTCACCCGCATGAAAAACATTGGCAACTGCTAAATTATAAGTTTTAGATAAGTCTTCCATTGCTTGTAAAACTTGAGGTAAACGTTTACGAGGAATGGTTCCATCCATGCAATAATAATCAGGCGATAGTCGTCCTACTGCAGGAAAGGCATTTTTTCGACCTTTCCAAAAAACAATGCGTTCCTGTTCGTCTTTTGCAATGCGAACCTCGATTGCAGAACTTTGTTTTAAAATTGTATGAATAGCTGCAACTTGTTCTGTTACTTCATCTTCAATACCATCAAGTTCACAGATTAAAATAGCTTCTGCGTCTAAAGGATAGCCAGCATGAACAAAGTCTTCTGCTGCTTGAATGGCTAATTTATCCATCATTTCTAAACCGGCTGGAATAATACCGGCAGAAATTATATTAGCGACAGCCTGTCCAGCATTTACCACATCATCAAATGCAGCTAACAGTGTTTGAACATATTTAGGTTTTGGTAAAAGTTTAACGGTGACTTCAACAATGATTCCCAGCATACCTTCTGACCCAGTCATTAAAGCCAGTAAATCATAACCAGGGCTATCTAATCCAGTACCACCAAGGGTAATTAATTCACCATCAATAGTGACAATTTTTAGTTGTTGAATATTATGTACGGTTAAGCCGTATTTAAGACTGTGCACTCCACCTGAGTTTTCTGCTACATTACCGCCTATTGAACAGGCAATTTGTGATGAAGGGTCGGGAGCGTAATATAAACCTAAATGTGAAACCGCTTCTGATATTGCCAAATTTCGTACACCTGGCTGTACTGTTGCTGTTTGTAACTGTTGATTGATTTCAATAACTTTATTAAACTTTCCCAAACTGAGCAATAAGCCTTTTTCATAAGGTAAAGCGCCTCCTGAAAGACCCGTTCCTGCGCCTCGTGCCACGACAGGTAAATTGATTTTGTTACAGAGTTGTAGGATTTTTTGAACTTGTTCGATGGTATCTGGTAAAGCAACGACTAGCGGTAATTGCTGATAGGCGGAAAGGCCGTCACATTCATAAGGCCTTATATCTTCTTCTTGATAGAGAATGGAGTCATCAGCAAGAATAGATGATAATTGTTTGACTAGCTGTTGTAGATCTACGACTGGAAAATCATGTTCTGCTGAATTTTGGCTCATAAAGAAATACCTATGTTGGGGCGCAGGCTTTAGCCTGCTTGTAGTCGTTACTTATGCAGGCTGAAGCCAGCGCCCCAATTGAATATAAGACTGATAGTTTTAGCTATTAAAATGAATCAGCAAACTTAGCTGCAGATATGCCGGGTATACTTGGTAAATCACCACGGCCAGTACCCACTTTAAGCTGTGCTTTCATACCTTTTTCCATATGTTGAGCAATATCACAATGAACTAGATAGGTATAGTTACTACTAGGAACAATAAAAGTCCCTGTTTTTTTACCTTTACCATTTACTTCAATATGGAACATACCTTCTGGATAAAGGTATTTTGGTAAGCCATGAATCATCCATTGATGACGAATCTCATCTTCATTGGTAAATTCAACGGTAATACGGCTACATGGTTTTACTTCCCATTCATGATCGCTTAGACCAAAAACTGTACCAGGGTAGGGCTTAGCATGGTCTATACCCGCTTTAACTTCAAGGGTGACATCTTCTGAAATGGCTTTGCAGTCTTTGGGTAGTTTCTCTTTGTTTTCATACATCACCATTCCTGTCACATCCATTCGCATATTGGAGCCGCAAACCATTTCGGTTTTATCCATGTTCATATTAGCTCCACATGCCATGCCTTCCATTTTAGCTGGCTGATGTTTTTCTTTAGTTATTTCTTTGGTTTCAAATGCTGTTTCTGCAGCTTCTAATCCGCTGTATAAACTACTCACGCTTAAGCCAAGCGCAACTAATGAACCCGTTGAAATTGATTTTAGTGGCTTTTTATTAGGCATTTGATTTCTGTGTTGTTTTTCTAATAAGAAATAGAGTGATAAGTAAAAGTAATATTTGAAAAACTAATATGATAATTTGTGTGCTATCCATTGATTCTTCATTACTTTCTGTAGTGGATGATTTAGTCGTTTTAGCTATTTCACCATAAAGCTTATTTTCATCAGATAAATTCCAAATAGGGTATTTTCTTTGATAAAACTCTTTGGTAAAAAAAGGACTGACATCGACACCTTGTACTTTTGGCATTCCATTAGGACCAAGAAAAGATTCAAAGACTACACTACTAATATGTCCACCAGGGTACACACCATCTGTAGTTACACCTAATTCATTGTGGTCATGAAATGTCCATATACCTTCACCCATATTATTAAGTCCATCATTACGGGCATATAATTCTAAGTCAGCTCTTTGAGCGGGCCCTAAAGTAAATACATCACGTTGAATACGCGCTTCAGGGGATAATTTTACGCCATCCAAATGAGTTGCTGTGGGTTTAAAGCCATGAGTGTGTAGAGAAAGCATTTGATCTCCAGCATTAAACACCCGTAACTTAACTTTTTCTTCCGGTTTAATAACAACAAGTGATTCACGTAATGTGTACGGAAATGAGCGACCATTTAAAATGAAGTAGTCTGGGGTTCTTTCTGTGATGTTGTATTCGCGATTAAAGCTTTTAGCTAATAACCTAGAATCATTACCTTGTTGAATTAGATTGTGCAATTCTCTATCAATATCTTGGTATTGCAAATCATATTCTTGACTGTACTCTTCTTTAACTGCAACCGAAGATTGTCTGACAAAACCAGCTCCAATATTGAATGTTTGTACCCAATTATTAGGTTTGTTTTCTTCAACAATAAACATACCAATTAGCCCCATTAATATATGGGTATGAGCTTGTACATGGCAATGGTAAACCATAGTACCGGTTTGGCGGGGTGTTAATTCGTATGAGAACACTTTACCAGGCATAGTCAACTTATTACTGGTTTGTGGTACTCCATCGTTGCCTTCTCCATTAGCTTTTTGGAAAGGGTGGTCAACACCATGAAAATGAATGCTGTGTGGAAAATAATGTGAATTTTCCAAGGTTACAATAATCTTATCACCTTGTTCAACTCTAATTGAAGGTGAAGGTAGACGTAATAAAGTATTTGCCTTGGTACTGGCAAAACTTTCATTAGACATGCCTCGACTTTTCGGAGCAAAAGCCCAAAATCCAGGTTGAATTCCAGGCGCTATATTATAGGTGGTTATAGGGTCTTGTTGGTCAGGGGAGAAACCATTAAGCTCTATAACTTCAAGACGAATATGGATTTCATCAGGATCACCGTCACCATCAATGTCATTTTTTTTAATTAAGGTATCAGGCGATAATTGCGTTTGCATAATAGTGGCCATTGACACATTATTTGTACCTTTTACAAAGGTCGCAATATCATAGGGATTGTCTGGGTCGCAAACGGGCGACGGCGCAATAGAAACGTTTTCAATTTGTTGTTGTTTGCGCCAATTTGGATCGATAGATTCAGGGCAAAAGGGTTCAACCAACCCGAGGAATGTATCTTCTGTAGCTGGCGCTGCAGGAAATTCAGCCATAGAAATGGAAGGTAAAAAAATAAGTGTAACGAAAGCAAAAGAGAGTCTATAAAGACGCATTAAAGTGTATCCTGAATCAAGAAGAAAGATTCAACCCTTAGAAGTAGGTATTCAATTAATATTAAATATCTACTTCCAGAAGTCCATATCTGTGGTCGAGCGAAGTGAAAAATGTAGGTATTAGTGCCAACCGCCATACTGTTTTGTTGGGTCACCACGAAAACCAGTTGATGTTTTATTAGCATCAGGGACGCCAACAGTTGCATCAGCAGCAATTGTCATATTTGAATGAGTATAACCACCTAAAGATTTTGCTTTTTTAGCAATTAAGGTTGTAAGGTCATTAATATCGTATTTTGTAAAAGTAGCATAAATAACAACAGAAATTAGATCCTTTTGATCTGCATCATCTGATGCGTAAGTTAAGGTGATAGGTAATTCAGTATTAGCTGGAATGGTTATAGCATAATGACTGTCTTTATTTATCTGAGCGCTTGCAAGAAAATTGTTATTACTGTCGGTTGCTCTAATTTCACCTGAATGTAAGTTGCCTTTTTTATTGCTTACTCTACCCTTAAGAACAGTCTCTTTAGTGTATTTTTGAACTGCTTGCTTGCTAACTAACTCTTGTTTGTTGCTAGATTCATTATTACAACCGCTTAAAACCAAACCGATAATGAGGGTAAGTAGTAATTTATGAAATGTTAAAATAGTGTTCATGATGTCCCCTGTTTTTATTGAATTATACCACGTCCATTAGATAATTCTTATTTATGAGTAGGTGCTTTAATCAAAGGGCTTGGTGGAATAATAAAAAATAAAGTGTGTTAAGTTTAACAATTTTTACATAAAATGAAAGCTGCCGTGTTTTATATAAATTCTTTGCTATACTCAAATGAAACTCTTGTTCTAGTGTGGTTATTTTAATAATGAATATATCATAATTATTGAACTTATAAATTTTACAAGTCACTGTATAATAGAAGGTAGTTTATGGCGCAATCAGACTCTTATCAACCTGATCTTGACTGGAGTCAAGTTCGAGAAACAGTAAAACTATTGACTGTTTCTGTTTGTCAGGTTGAATCAAATATGCACGTTGGAGATGAATCAGTCACCACATTGACAGAATCATTTACAGGGATAGTTGAGCACATGGCTGCTATTAATGAGCTATTAGATACTTTAGAGCCAAGTGATATAAAAACGGAGGCATTAAGTCACTGTCAACAGACGAGTGATAAAATTCAGACTTCTATTGTTGCATTTCAGTTTTATGACAGATTACAACAATCTTTAAGTCATGTAGCAAGTTCACTTAATGGTCTTACAGAATTAGTAGAAAGTCCTGAGCGTTTATATAACCCGATTGAATGGAAAAAATTTCAGGATGAAATTCGCGGACGCTATACGATGGAATCTGAAAAAGTAATGTTTGATGCTATTTTACAAGGTAAAAGCGTTGAAGAAGCTATTAAACTGGCAACATTAACTGATGAAGTGGAAGAAGATGATATCGAGCTTTTTTAATTAATTAATAATATTTTGTATGAATAATAAGTTTTTGTTTTTTTGTTTTACCCTTGTTTTATTAAATGGTTGTAGTGAATTTTATGGATATCAACCACCTGCACCTATATATGGTGAAGGGCAAAGAACAAACCCTTATGAAACCAGAACAACACCCACTGAATCTATTGTTACATCAGATAGAAAGCCTTTTGTTAAGGATATAGCTGAAGATAAACAAACGTCTTCGCCATATACCGCCGTTAATAAAGTTCAGTCAGAAAAAAAGGTTGTTATCAAAAGAGTTGCTCCACCTGCAATATTAGCTTTAGTGAATGAAGCTGATAGAAGTAGTAAGACTGGAGACCTTGAATCAGCAGTTGCAACCATTGAGCGTGCTTTAAGAATTGATTCTAGAAACCCCGCTTTAACTTATAAATTAGCTAGGTTACGACTTAAGCAATCTAAGCCACGCCTTGCTGAAGATTTAGCAAAAAAAGCTGCATTATTAGCTGCAAATGATCCTCAAATAAAAAAACAAAGCTGGTTATTAATAAGTGAAGCAAGAAAGCAGCAGAAAAATTACTATGGTGCTAAAGAAGCTAAACTAAAAGCAGATAGTTTATAGGTCTCTTACTTTATATTCATTCCCTCTAAAAATAATGCTTGCTAGTTAGGGCTCTGTGATTAGAGATACTTGACGAAAATCTTACTCATGGTAGGCTACGCAACCAATCTCATAAAACGATTATTTAATGACTGAACTAGAATCT
Source organism: uncultured Methylococcales bacterium (assembly GCA_913009265.1). Taxonomy (GTDB): domain Bacteria; phylum Pseudomonadota; class Gammaproteobacteria; order Methylococcales; family Methylomonadaceae; genus QPIN01. Next base: position 13,127 of record CAJVYL010000027.1, on the reverse strand, counting down.
TTTTTTAGTGGCGATGGTGCGCTATCAGAAGTTATCCCAGGGTACTTACCACGATCTGCTCAATTTGAGATGGCAGACTCAATTGCGAAAGCTATTGATGCAAATACTAATTTAATTGCAGAAGCAGGCACAGGAACAGGGAAAACCTTTGCTTATTTAGTACCCGCTATTCTTTCTAAAAAGAAAGTAATTATCTCAACGGGTACTAAGAATCTACAAGATCAGTTATTCAACAAAGATTTACCTGTAATTCGTAAAGCGATTAAAACACCTTTTAAAGCTGCGTTACTAAAAGGTAGAGCTAATTATTTATGTACTTATCGCTTAGAGAATGCCTTAAATACCAGTTTTGGATTTAGTAAAGAAGATGCTGGTGCTTTAGCCCGTATTAAAGCGTGGTCTAAAAGAACGAAAATAGGTGATATTTCAGAAATTTCTGATGTAGCAGAAGGTGATCCTATTTGGTCGCAAGCGACATCAAATATAGATAACTGTTTAGGTAAAGAATGTAAGGATTATGAAGACTGCTTTTTAGTTCAAGCGCGTAAAAAAGCACAAGAAGCTGAGATTATTGTAGTTAATCATTATTTGCTTTGTGCTGATTGGTCGCTACGTGAAACAGGCTTTGGTGAATTACTCCCTAATGCCGATGTGGTGATAATTGATGAAGCGCATCAACTATCAGAAATAGCATCTAATTTCTTAGGCTTATCGTTAAGTGCTAAACAGTTAAATGAATTAGCTACAGATACTTTGGTTGAATATTTTAAAGATGCCAAAGATATGCCTAATTTGCGTACAGCATGTGAAGATCTTCAATTTGAAGTTAAAGACCTGCGACTAGCTTTTGGTATGGAGTTAAGACGAGGGGATTGGAAAGAATTAGAAGATAACCCTAAAATTTCAGCCGCTTTGGAGTCTGTCCATAAGCAATTAGATAGATTGGCAGAACAGTTAGAGTTAGCCTCGGTAAGAACTAAAGGTTTAGAAACTTGTTTTGATCGTGTAGAAGCTTTAGAAGAATTACTAAATAGCTTGATCAACGACAACAGTGGAAAATGGATACGTTGGTATGAAACGCATAGTAAATCATTTACTCTAAGCAAAACCCCAGTAGATATTGCGGCTGAATTTAAGTCGTTTATGAAGCAACATAAAGCTAGTTGGATATTTACCTCTGCAACCTTAAGTGTTAATAACAATTTTACCCATTTTTCAAAAGGTCTAGGTTTATACGAGACAGATAGTAACAGCTGGGAAAGTCCTTTTGATTTTGAAAAACAATCCTTGTTTTATCACCCTAAAGGCTTACCTAAGCCAACAGAATCTGATTTTACTGAGAAAATAGTTGAATTTGCTTTACCTGTTTTAAAAGCAAGTAAGGGCCGAGCTTTTTTTCTATTTACCAGTCATCGAGCATTAAGAATAGCGGCTGAAATCTTAGAAGATAAGATTGATTACCCACTATTAATCCAAGGTACTCGCGCAAAAGCAGTGCTTCTTGAACAATTTAAAGAAAAAGGCAATGCAATCTTATTAGCCACCTCTAGTTTTTGGGAAGGTGTAGATGTAAGAGGCGATGCTTTATCTTGCGTTATTATTGATAAATTACCTTTTGCCTCACCAGGTGATCCTGTTTTAAAAGCACGATTAGCGGCAATGGAAAAACAAGGTCGAAATCCTTTTTTTGAGCATCAACTTCCTACCGCTGTCATTGCCTTAAGGCAAGGGGTAGGGCGATTGATACGTGATGTAAATGATAAAGGTGTATTAATGGTCTGTGATCCTAGATTGTTAAAACGTGCTTATGGGCATATGTTTTTAAACAGTGTGCCTGCAATGAAGCGTTCTCGTGAGATTGAAGATGTAAATGAATTTTTTCGCTTGCTTGATGAAAGTAATGCAACAGAAGAAAAAACGGAGCAAGAAAATTGAAAATGCTAGCGGTAGAAACATCAACAGAAGCCTGTTCAGCAGCCTTATATATAGATGGTGAAATAGAAGAACGTTATGAGTTAGCGCCTAGAGAACATACAAAACTGATCCTACCGATGATTGACTCTTTAATGGCTGAGGCAGAGTTAAAACCTCAACAATTAGACGGATTAGCATTTAGCCGAGGCCCGGGTTCATTTACAGGTGTTAGAATTTCTACGGGGATTATTCAAGGGATTGCTTTGGGAGCAGAGTTACCTGTTGTTCCTGTTTCAACCTTAGCTGCAATGGCGCATCATTATCTGAAACATTCATCTTCAGATTGTGCATTTACAGCGATGGATGCACGAATGGGTGAGATTTTTTGGGGAGTTTACCTAAAAAATCAACAAGGATATGCAGAACTTGTTGGTGAAGAAGCAGTTACTTTAGCTGAAAACATTGTTTTTCCTCAGCAACAAGGTGTGGGGATAGGTTCGGGTTGGGATGTTTACCCAGAACAATTATCAAGTTGTTTAGCTGAATTGCTGCAAGGCATAGAAGCCGAACATTTACCAAGAGCATCTGCAATTGTTGATTTAGGTGTTATGGGTTTTAAAAATGATCAAGCAGTCGTCGTTGAAAAAGCTATGCCTGTTTATTTAAGAGATAAGGTTGCAAAAAAAGAATCTGAAAGATAATTCCCCAATCCACACATAGAAAGTTGGCATATATGACTTTGGGTAATTGTAAGGATTATTGAATCTCTACGTCATAGGGTACAATATCCTTTTTCACCTGATTTAAGTGTTGATTAGTTATGTCTCAGTATTTTTCAATTCACCCAGAAAATCCACAGCGACGATTAATTCATCAAGCCGTTGATATTTTAAATCAAGGCGGTGTAATTTCAATACCTACGGGTTCTTCTTATGCTTTTGCTTGTCATATAGGTGATAAAAAAGCATTGGATAAAATCAGGCAAATTCGACAATTATCTGATAAACACGATTTTACTTTAATTTGTAAAGATTTAACCCAAGTGTCTAACTTTACAAAAATGAATAATGACACTTATCGCTTGATTAAGGCATTAACCCCAGGGCCTTTTACTTTTATTCTAGATGCAACTAAAGAAGTGCCTAAAAGGCTTCAGCATCCAAAGAAAAAAAGTATTGGTATAAGAATCCCTAATAATGTTGTTACTCAAATGATTGTTGATGAATTAGATGAACCTTTATTCTGTTCATCACTCATTATGCCAAATAATACCCAGGCAGAAACTGACCCTTACGAAATAAGAGATAAACTAGAAAAAGAGCTCGATTTGATTATAGATTTTGGCATGATAGAAGCACAAGAAACAACTGTGATTAATTGTACCGATAATATAATAGAAATAACGCGCCAAGGAATAGGTATAGCTCCAATGTTGGAAGATTAGGCTTTAATGATGATGGATGATTTAACATTAATTCAACGAATTGTTGTTTGGGTATTGCCTGTAATATTTGCTATTACAGTTCATGAAGTTGCTCATGGTTGGGTGGCTAAAAAATATGGTGATAAGACAGCTTCTCAATTGGGACGCTTGACTTTAAATCCAATAAAACATGTGGATATCTTAGGCACAATTATTATTCCAGGTTTATTACTAATTTCTTCAGCAGGTTTTATTTTTGGTTGGGCTAAACCCGTTCCGGTTGATCCTAGATATTTTAAAAATCCTAGAAGAGATATGGCTATAGTAGCCTTAGCTGGCCCAGTATCTAATTTATTGATGGCATTTGCTTGGACTTTATTGGTAAAAATAGGTGTTGAGTTGAAAATGGAAGGTATTTCTTTACCTTTTATTTTGATGGGAATGGCTGGGATACAGATTAATCTAGTGTTAGCATTAATTAACCTAATTCCAATTCCGCCCTTAGATGGTAGCCGAATTGTGACTGGTTTTTTGCCTAATAGATTAGCATGGCAATATAACAAATTAGAACGCTATGGTTTTTTTATCTTAGTTGCTTTGTTGTGGTCAGGTGGTTTGAGCTATGTTTTGGGCTACCCTATGAACCTTATGTTTGGTTTTTTTGCTAGTTTGGCTGGTATGTAGCGAGTGAGTGAAATTGTTACAGAAACTACAACTGAGCCTATTCAACAAATAGCGCTAGTTGAGGGAACTCCTTACACAGAGCTGCCCGATGATTTATATATACCACCTGATGCTCTTAAAGTTTTTCTAGATGCCTTTGAAGGTCCGCTAGATTTGTTGCTTTATTTAATAAGGCGGCAAAATTTAGATATTCTCAACATTCCTATTTCTCATATTACTAAACAATATGTTAAATACATTGAGATGATGAATGTATTACAATTGGAACTCGCCGCAGAATATTTATTAATGGCTGCGTTATTAGCTGAAATTAAATCGCGAATGTTATTACCTAGGATTCCAGAATCAGAAGATGAGGAGGATGACCCTAGAGCTTTTCTAATTAGAAAGCTACAAGAATATGAATGTATAAAAAAAGCAGCAGAAGATATTGCATTACTGCCAAGATATGAGAGAGATGTTTTTGATACAGTTGTCGATGTTACAGACGTTGATGTAGAACAACAATTCCCTGATATTGAATTAAAAGAAATGCTATTAGCATTTCAAGATGTGCTCAAACGAGTTGAGCAACTTAGCCACCATAAAATAACTAAAGAACCCCTATCCGTCCGTGAAAGAATGGCAGCCATTTTGGAAAAACTTAACAGGCCAGATAGCCTCCCTTTCTCAGCGCTATTTACTAGAGCAGAAGGAAAAGGAGGGGTGGTTGTCTCCTTTCTTGCCATCCTTGAACTCAGCAAAGAAGGATACCTCGAAATCATTCAATCAGAATTTTTCTCAGAAATCCGAATTAGATCAAAAGTCAGCCTCGAACAAAGCAGTTGATTTAGAAATAGCTCAAGCAACAAAACCTAGTCCTTCTGAGTCTAAAGTATCTCTTAAAAAATCATTAACTGCTGAGGTGAAGCTTGAGCTTAAAGCTGAATTAGAGCCTGAACTAAAAAGCGAAGTTAAAGAAAGTTTAATTGCTGAAATTAGACCCACTATTAAATCTGATTTAGAAGCGCAAGTAAGGTCTGAGCTTACAAAAAAACTTAAACCTAATATTGAGGTTGAGCTAAAACATGACTTAACGCCAAAGGTAGCGGCTGATCTTAAATCGGAGTTAAACAAAAAGCTTGAGCCAGAAATTAGGGCCGAAGTACAAGCGGAACTGACTAAAAGTTTAAAAGCAGATGTAGAAGCAGATCTAAAACAGGAATTACAAGGAAAAGTCGAAGAGGAACTTTATCTTGAAATGGACCCAGAGATAAGGGCTGAATTAACACAAAGTTTAGAATTAGAAATAACGGATGAGTTAGAAACAGCTTTAGAACCGGTTATTAGAAGAGAACTAAATGACGAATTAAAAAAGCAACTTGAGCCTGAAATTACAGAAACACTGACGGCAGCATTGCATGAAAAGCTTGAACCAGAAATTAGAGCAGAGGTTCAGACAGAGCTTACAAAAAGTCTAAAGCCTAATGTTGAAAATGAGCTTAAACAAGCTTTAAAGTCAAAAGTAGAAGAAGATTTATTACTCGAACTTGATCCTAAGTTACGAGCTGATTTAACGCCAAAGATAGAAGCAGAGCTTAAAGCTAAGTTAAATAAAACACTTGAGCCTTTAATTAGGGATAAAGTACAAGCTGAACTGACTAAAAGCCTCAAAGATGATGTAGAAGCAAAATTAAAAAATGAGTTAAAGGCAAAAGTTGAAGAGGCGTTGTTTCTTGAGATTGCTCCAGAAATAAGAGCAGAGTTAACACAAAGTTTACAGTTAGAAATAACGGATGAGCTAGAAACGGCCTTAGAGCCTGTTATTAGAGAGCAGTTAAATACTGAACTAAAAAAACAACTTGAACCTGAAATAACAGAAATACTTAAGACTGAGTTAAATACACGTTTAGAACCTGAGATTAGAGCTGAAGTTCAAGCAGAGCTGACTAAATCTCTAAAAGCAGATGTAGAATCAGAGCTTAAGCAAGAATTAAAAGGGAAAATTGAAGAGGAGTTATTTCTTTCGATTGACCCTGAAGTAAGGGCTGAGTTAAAACAAAGTTTAGAACTTGAAATAACGGATGAGCTGGAAACGACCTTAGAGCCGGTTATTAGGGCGCAATTAAATACAGAATTAAGACAGCAGCTTGAACCAGAAATAAAGCAAGCGCTTAAGGCTGAGTTAAATGCGAAGCTTGAGCCAGAAATTAGAGCAGAAGTACATTCAGAATTGAGTCAACATCTTAAAGCAGGTGTTGAACTTGGTTTAAAACATGAATTAAAAGATAAAGTAGAACAAGCATTATTACTTGAGCTTGATTCAAAATTAAGGGCTGACTTAAAGCCTAAACTAGAGGCTGAGCTTAAAACAGAACTAAATGAAAAGCTTGAGCCAGAAATTAGGGCTGAAGTACAAGCCCATCTTACAAAAAGTCTTAAACAAAATGTAGAGACTGAGCTTAAAAGTGAACTAAGCTCAAAAATAGAGGAAAAGTTGTTATCAGAACTTGAGCCTGTCATTAAAGCGGAAATTCAAGCTGAGCTTACAATAAGTCTTAAAGATGATATCGAGGCTGAACTTAAGCAAGAATTAAAAGGAAAAGTTGAAGAGGAACTGTTTCTTGAAATTGATCCAGAGATAAGAGCCGAATTAAAGCAAAGTTTAGAGTTAGAAATAACGGATGAGCTTGAAACTGCATTAGAGCCCGAAATTAGAAAGCAGTTAAAGCATGAATTAACTAAGCAACTGGAACTTGAAATAAATGAATCTTTAAGAGCAGAACTAACTAAAAAGGTTGAACCTGAAATTAGAGAAAACTTGCATTTAGAGCTTAGTAAAAGCCTAAAACCTGATGTAGAGCTTATTCTAAAGCATGAGTTAAAAGCAAAAGTTGAAGAAACATTATTAAATGAGTTAGCTCCAAAACTAAGAGCTGATATTATTGCCGATTTAACACCTAAGTTAGAGCTTGATCTAAAAACTGAATTAAATGATAAACTCGAACCCGAAATTAGGAAAGAGGTACAGTCTGAGCTTATCAAAAGTCTTCAGCCAGATGTTGAAGCTGAATTAAAACAGCAGTTAAAGGCAAAAGTAGAAGAGCAATTATTTCTTGAGATTGATCCAGAGATAAGAGCTGAGTTAAAACAAAGTTTAGAGCTAGAAATAACAGATGAGCTGGAAACTACTTTAGAGCCAGAAATAAGGGCAGAATTAACACTTGAATTACAAAAACAATTGGAACCTGAAATTACTGCTAGCTTAGAGTCTCAAATACGTTTAGAGTTAATGAAAAGTATGAGGCACGAGGTTGAATCTAGTTTAAGGGATGAATTAACAGATCAAGTCAAACAAGATTTATTTTTAACTCTTAAGCCTGAGATAGAATCGGCAATAAACTCTAAATTGAAGGCTCAGTTAGCCGCTCAAGTTGGTGAAAATCAACAACAAGAACCTGTATTAATTAAAGGATTAGAGTTTAACGAATTAATAACACCAGATATGGATACAAAACAAATTGTAGAGGCGATATTATTTGCTGCGGATAAGCCAATGTCTGTTAAACAAGTGCAGAGAGTGTATCCAGAGTTAGAACGACCAGAATTAAAGAAAATACAGGCAGCTGTTGATTCTATTATTGAAGATTATCAGGATAGAGCTATTGGTTTAAAACAATTAGCCAGTGGTTATAGGTTTCAAGTAAAAGATGGTTATTCATATTGGGTGTCTCGGTTATTTGAGGATAAACCCCCCAAATATTCCAGAGCATTATTGGAAACAATTGCCATTATCGCTTATCGACAACCCGTAACGCGTGGTGATATTGAAGATATTCGTGGTGTAAGCGTAAGTTCTAATATTATTAGGACCTTATTAGATAGAGAGTGGGTGCGAGTTATTGGCCATAAAGAAGTGCCAGGCCGACCAGCTTTATATAGTACAACTAAAGATTTTTTAGATTATTTTAATTTGTCATCATTAGAATATTTACCTACACTGGAAGAAATTAAAGATTTAGATTTTTCTTCTGAAAAGAAAATAATGACTGATACAGATCAGCCACAACAACTTGTTGATAAGGCTGATACCGAAGAACAAGTGAGTAAAGAACAATTAAGTGAAGAGCAAACAAGTGAAAAACAAAAAAGCATCGAACCCATCTCAGAAACCAGACACTAAAGAAACGATTGTTTCTGAAGAAAATGCAGCTCCAGGTGGGGAGCGTATTCAAAAAGTACTTGCGCGTGGCGGATTAGGGTCTAGAAGAGAAGTTGAGCGTTGGATTACTGAAGGCCGAATCAGCGTTAATGGTGTAAAAGTTACACCAGGGCTACATCTAGTATCGGGTGACCAAGTTCAGGTAAATGGTCGAAATGTTAATTGGGAAAAATATACCGAACAAACAACACGTGTATTGGTTTATAACAAACCTACGGGGGAAGTTGTTACCAGAAGAGATCCTCAAGGTCGCCCCGTCGTTTTTTCACGATTGCCTAAACTAGAAGTAGGGCGTTGGATTTCAGTGGGTAGGCTTGATATTAATACATCAGGTTTATTATTACTGACTAACAATGGTGAATTGGCAAATCGATTAATGCATCCTGCACAAGAACTAGATAGAGAATACGCAGTTCGTATCTTAGGTGATGTGCCAGAAGACATGATCAAACGCTTAAAAGAAGGTGTTGAATTAGAAGATGGTAAAGCCCATTTTAATGACATTCAATTTTTCTCTGGTGAAGGTGCAAATAAGTGGTTTCATGTAGTGGTAAAAGAAGGTCGTAATCGTCTAGTTAGAAGGTTATGGGAATCACAAGGTGTAACAGTAAGTCGTTTGATGCGTGTACGTTATGGACCGTCAGTTTTACCGACTAATGTAAGAGCAAAAGATAGCTATGAGTTAAATAATAAAGAGTTAGGTATTTTAATGGAGTTTGTAGGTATGCAAGCAGAAAAATCATTAAAGCCATCTTTAAGCCAGGGTAGAGGTAACCGTAGCCGTTAAGCTAGTTGTAGAGCGGACTTCAGTCCGCTATAAAGATAATTTATATAAACCATGGCGGACTGAAGTCCGCTCTACATCTCAGTCTTCATTTCTTAATAAACTGTTTTCTGACTACTAAAGAAAACCAGACATTTTTGTATCCTCCGTTATATCTTCTCTAATAAAAAAACAGCCAAGTGATTAATCTATGAAAGAAAATTCCATTGATGTAGATGTACTTTGTGTCGGTCATGCTTGTTACGATTTAGTTTTTTCTGTTCAAAAACACCCAGAAAGTGATGAAAAGGTTTTTGCCGATGATTTAGTCTCAAGTGGTGGCGGTCCAGCTGCAAATGCTGCTATTGCAGTTTCAAGGTTGGGATTAAATGCCGCTTTTGCAGGATACTTAGGTAACGACCTTTATGGTGAAATGCATCTGCAAGAATTTATTAATCATCAAGTAGGTACACAGCTTATAGCTCGAGGGAATGCTCCCACACCTTTATCAACAGTTTTAGTTAAACCCGATGGTAAAAGAGCCTTAGTAAATTACAAAGGATCAACAAAAGCCTTACTTGAAGGTGACATTGATTTTTCAACGATTAAAGCAAAAGTTATATTGTTAGATGGACATGAACCTTATATTTCATTAAAGCTTGTTGAATTGGCGCGTAAACTTAAAATTCCCACAGTTTTAGATGCAGGTTCTTTGCATGAAGGTACTGAAAAATTAATGGATAAAGTTGACTATTTAGTCGCTTCTGAGAAGTTTGCTTGTCAAGTTGCAGGTGATGTTGATTCTGCATTAGCAGTTTTAGCAACAAAATCTCCAGCAGTTGTTATTACACTAGGTGAAAAGGGACTTATTTGGCAGCGTGGAGACCAATTAGGTGAGATGCCAGCTATAAGTATAAGTGCTGATATCTGCGATACTACGGGAGCAGGGGATGCATTTCATGGTGCTTTTGCAGCAGCAATCGCAAAAAATATGAGCTGGAGTGATGTTCTCTCATATTCGAGTGTGGCCGGTACATTGTGCTGTACTAAAGTTGGAGCTAGAACAGGGCTGCCAAGTAAAGTAGAGCATAACAAAGTCTTTTTATCCTTGTAATTTCTTTTTAGTTGTCCTGAGAGCATCTGTCGTTTATTCGAGACATAACTTGTAATAAATTGTCTAAGCAGTTTATATTTTTGTATCATTTTTGGTGTATTAAGTTATTTGACCTATTGAATGTGGGTTAAATAACATAGTTTAATTTATAACCCCTTATTTTGATTTTGTTGTTTATATGTAAGTTATTGTTGCTAAATGGCAAAAGCACAACCGGATCAGAATGTGCTTGATTTATATAAGTAATTTATACAATTAAATCAGGGGATAAAATTGAAAACAAAATTAAGTATTGCTATTGCATCAATAGTAGCAATTCCACTACAAGTATCTGCAGAACATGAGCATTTACCAACAATTGTTGTTGAAGGCAGTCAGATGCGTTCTGGAACATTTGGTACAGCACCAGATTCTTCAGGCTTAAAAGATACGGCTTCATTATTAAAGCGTGTACCGGGTGCAAACGTTAATAGAAATGGCCCGTTAACGGGTGTTGCTTCATACCGAGGTATGTTTGGTAACCGAGTCAATATTTCTATTGATGGTGCCAATATGAAAGAAGTTGGACCAAACAGTATGGATCCCCCATTAAGCCATATCCCAGCTCCTTTAACAGGTAAATTAACTGTTCACAGAGGTATTGCACCTGTAAGTAGTGGTATTGAATCATTTGGTGGTTCAATGCATGCAGAATCTAAAAAAGGCCGTTTTGCTGAAGGTGATGGTGTAGAAACAAGTGGTACAGCAGCAATGGGCTATGGAACTGTTGATGATGGACACTTTGGTGCTTTGTTAGGTGCAGTAGCTACAAAGAACCACAAATTGTATTTAAGCGGTAGTAAAGAGCAAGGCCGTGATTACAAGGTAAAAGACAACGAAAAGCAAGAAAATACACGTTATGACCGTGAGGCATTTACTGCTGGATACGGCTACCAACGAGAAGGTCATGAGTTTGGTATAAACTACAGTAACAATAATACTGGGAATACAGGAACACCTGCATTACCTATGGATATTGATTATGTAAGGGGTGGTTTGTACGATGCTAATTATAGCTGGGATTTAGGCGATGGTTATAAAGTAAAAACCAATGTTTTCTATCAAAAGATGCGTCATTGGATGAGTAATACTGTTATGCGTAGTGGCGGTACTATGATGATGGATGCAATGAGCAATCGTACAGAGGTTGAGGCTGGTGGAATTGATCTAGCAGTTGATATGCCTTTGTTTAATGGTATTTTGACAGTTGGTGTTAATGGTGATCAGTCTAATCATGATGCAAACTCTACAATGGTTGATACTAGTACGTCGAATGGAGTTATGGGTGCTGGTCCGGGCCCATCTAATATGACAATGACTACTAACTTTTTTAATGGTGTAGAGCGAGATCGTTATTCTGTATTTACTGAATGGACTGGTGATATTGCTGATGACTTAGTGTTGGAGTTAGGGGCACGTTATACGCACACATGGTCAGATGCTGGTGAAGCAAGTACTTCAGCTATGGGGAGCCCTGCAATGAACCCTGATCTTCAGGATGATTTGACTGAGTTTAATGATGCAGATAGAAAACGTAATTTTAATGAAGTTGATTTAGCTGCGGTTCTACGTTATAGCGTTTCTTCTGAGCTGGATGTGGAAGTAGGGTTGGCTAGAAAAAATAGAGCACCAACTTATCAAGAACTTTATTTGTGGACTAACAACAAAGCTGTTGGTGGCTTTGCTGATGGAAGTACTTATATTGGTGATTTAAATTTAGACCATGAAACGGCTTACCAGTTTGATTTAGGGTTTGATTGGCATAATGAAAATGCTTATGTTGCACCGCGTTTCTTCTATCATTATGTAGATGATTATATTCAAGGTGAAGCTACATCAAGAGGAATGCCTAGTAACCCTATTCTACAATGGAGTAATATTGCGGCACAGTTCTATGGTGTCGATTTAGAAGCGGGTTACACAATTACTGATAATTGGCGTGTAGATGCTGGTTTAAACTATGTTCGTGGTGAGCGTGTTAATGCACCAACGGGGGATTCTGATTTATACCGTATTGCTCCTTTAAACGGAAGAACTCAACTAACTTATGAGCAATCTGGCTGGATGGGTGCAATTGAAGGTATCTTCTATGCAGACCAGGGTGATGTTGCCGGATATAACCAAGAGCAAAAAACTAAAGGTTATATGGTATTAAACCTACGTGGTAAATATGAACCTTATCATGGTGTAGTAATTGGTACGGGTATCGAAAATGTTGTAGGTAGTAAGCGTTATGATCATTTAGGCGGGTATGTAAACCATAACCGAGATAATGGCCGTGTTGCTATGCCTGGACGTAATATCTATGCAACATTAGCTTATAACTGGTAACAGTTTTAGTTATTAGCTAGAAATAAAAAAGCGCGGTTAATCCGCGCTTTTTTTCGTTGGAAGGATTGCTTTTTTTGTTACACAAAAAAGTAATCCTTCATTTTTAGAAATATAGACTTTTCTAAAATTGAGACAAAATCTGCCCCTGAATTTTCTCTGCCATCTGATGGCGATTTTCAGCATCACGAATAGGGCGACCCACTACAATATAATCTGCACCATTCTGAAAAGCTTGTTCAACACTCACAACACGTTTTTGATCATCATCAACACGGTTATCAACAGGACGAATCCCTGGTGTAATCACTAATAAACGATGATCTAACTCTTTACGCAACATTGCCACTTCAAGCCCAGAAGAAACAATACCATCACAGCCAATTTCTAAAGCACGTTTAGCACGTGACAATACAAGGTCGCGCACATCACATTTAAAGCCTAAGTCATCTAAATCACCACGATCAAGACTTGTTAATGCAGTAACAGCCAGTACTTTTAAATCACCTTTATTTGCAGCTGCAGCTTCCATAATGGCATCATTACCATGAATAGTGGCTAAATCCACCCCTTTGCTGCTTAAGGCCTTAATTGCACGGCCAACGGTGGCAGAAATATCAAAAAACTTTAAATCAACAAAGACTTTTTTATTACGCGCTTT
>CAJVYL010000026.1 GCA_913009265.1 uncultured Methylococcales bacterium | reverse complement strand
TCAATGCAACAAACCGATATATTTCCCCATCTTGTTATTCAAATGGTAGCAATTGGTGAAGAATCAGGAAAAATTGACAGCATGTTAGACAAAGTAGCCGACTTCTACGAAGAAGAAGTTGACAATATGGTGGACAATTTAAGTAGTTTAATGGAACCTTTTATTATGGTTATATTAGGCACCTTAGTGGGTGGTTTAATTGTCGCTATGTATTTACCTATCTTTAAATTGGGTGCAGCTGTAGGCTAAATTCCCCTTATAATTCGTTTCAAAACAAAAAGGATTTCAATAGAAGTCCTTTTTTTCAATCGATTACAACCAAACACACCACTTCAAATGCACTCTTACATATCGTTACATTCTAACGAAATATAGATCATACTCATATAGAAAAAATAATGTATCATTTACATAAACCCCATTTTAACTTCACCAGTATTAGGTAAAGTTAAATCACTTTCATTGATTTCTAGGTTACTATTATTCCTCATTCGACATGCAGACTTTGCCATTGCCCGCATTAATATACGCTTTACTTCTCTAGGTGAAAATGGCTCTACTAAATCAAAAATATCTTTTGATAGCTTTTTCTTAAAAGCTTTCCCCACTTTTTCTTCGTCAATGATAGATTGATAAATAGATTGAGTAACTGTCTGATGATGTTGGCCTTTAACATCATCAATATGAATGACTAAGAATCTTGATAATAAAGGCTCTGGTATTAACGTTAATTCATTAGCGGTAGCAACATATAAAACATGACTTGCATCGATTGGAATGTCTAACGCTTCATCAGTGAAGTCTCTTGCAGCCTCTCTCTCCAGTAAAGTGTATAAACCTCCCAGCGGGTCATGTTTTTGATTTGTACTTACTTTGTCCAGCTCATCTAATATAACCATTGGGTTTGCAGCATGGCCATCTCTTAGTAAATCGACAATACACCCCGTTTTTGCATCACTCCAGACACTACTGGCACCTGAAATGACAAAACTGCTGGTAATGGTTGCCATATCTAATTGTTTGTAGGACACATCTAGCAATTTGGTTACTTCTCTTACAATTGCCGTCTTACCTACTCCAGGTGGCCCAGCCAAAAGAACAGGAGGAAAATACATTTTCATAGTATCTGCACGACAGAGAGATAACGCACCAAATTGACTAACATAATTTAAAAATTCGCTGCAATTTGGATACTTCTTTTTTAAATCTCTTAACCCTTCAATAAAGGATTGAGTGACGGGCATTAATTTTCTATAACCAAGATCATCATCCAAATCAAATTTCCGCATGATAGCTTTAATACCTTTTTCACTCTGGGAGGCATTTTTATAACGTTGTTGTATTTTATTCATATCAAACACCTGAACATCATTATCAAATGTTAAATGTTGTACTGATGCATCCACTGATTTATTAGAATACAGTTGATAAATATCATCTAATAATGCCTGTTCATTGTTTTGGTATAAATCCATCCCTGCTTGAATACAAGTGTGTTGTTGGGACGTTAATACCCTCAATGGTCCAACCTGTTTTTGTTTGTTGATAATTTTTTCCATTCAGCCCTTCTTAATGTAAAAAGTGATATTTTGAAACGGTATTTATCTATGCCCACGTCTAGTTAATCGAACCTCATTTTTAAATGCAGATTTTTCTAATGGGCTTAATCGGCTAAGAGCTAAGGATATTTTGTTTTGCTTTGTTTTTATATTGGTGATTTCAACATGCAAACGCTTAATTTTAGATTCAATTTGTTGATTACTAGAATCTGCGAATGAAGCAGTAGAAAGAACAAGTAGTGCTACAAATAAAGTGTTCATCAATGTATTATTTTTCATTTTATTATTCCTGTTGTAAAAATTAGTTTTGTTTGTTGGGTAAGCGGTGATTTATGTTTCAAATAACGTTAAAATACTAACGTTTCTTACTCCCTACATATTCCTTATCGTTACTTTTCAGGTTTTGGTTTTATTTATTTTTATTTTTTTTGAATATTGTTTTTTTATGAACTTAACATATTGATTTCTTTACTATGATTGATTTGCCAAATGAGGACGTTGAAAGGCTATTAAAGCGGATTTCACGCAATAACAATAAAGCAGCGACTGAGCTGTATAAACATTACAGTGGTTTATTGGTAGTCGATATTTCAAGAAAAATGTTTCTTAATCGTGATGAAATTGTCGTAGCTGAACTTGTGCAAGAAGTATTCCTCACTGTCCTTAAAAAACCGCTGGCTTATGATGGAAAGTGTAAATTCTCAACATGGTTAAAAGGCATAGCTAAAAATAAGATACTTGCTCATAAAAGTTATGCTTTTAAGCAGCAAGAACGTTATCCTCATCCTTATGATGAAGAAACACCTATTGATAGAAATGTTGAATTAAACTGGAGCGTTACAGCTCCCATAGAACAAAGTGAACGAAACGAGGTGATGTTAGGTTGTATGGAGAAGTTATCGCCTAATATAAGAGAAGAAATGTTTTTGACCTATTATCAAGAGCACTCAATAGAAGAAATTGCAAAGATCCAAAACTGCTCTAAAAACACAGTCAAAACACGGTTATATCAATCAAGAAAGAAAATTCGTAGTTGCATTGAAAGGGCCTATGGTACAACTGAATTGGAGGGAGTGTTATGACTGAGCAAGAATTACAAAATTTTCATGAATTACTGCCCTTTTATGTTAATAAAACGTTATCTGATTCAGATAAAAAGTTTATAGAGCGATGCCTACTTGAAGAGCCTAAGCTTCAAGAAGAATTGAACTTTACTGAACATTTAAGGACATCCGTTAAATCTATTACTTCAAATAGAAGTGAGATAGCAGGTTTAGATGAATTATTAAAAGCATGGCATGATTCAGATTATGAAGAAAAAGTTAGCTGGGGATTAAGAATTAGTGATTTTTTTAGCCAACAGGCAACACCTGTTTTTGCGGTTCTATCAACGGTTATTTTTGTACAATCATTTTTCTTAGTATCGCTGAATAATGAAAAACAAAATGTAACGTGGCTTACAGAAGATACAAGGAGTTATCTTGATAAGAGGAATGATATTAGGATAAAGCTCACCATTAACCCATCAGAGAAGTTTGGTGACTTGGTTGTTTTGTTTCAAGGAACAGGCGCTCATATTACTGACGGTCCGTCTGAGTCTGGTGAAGTGTGGGTTAAATTATCAGGAGTAGTCGAATTTGCAGATGCAATAAAAACTATTCAAGCGTCTCCTAGTGTTATTGACTTTGTTGTTACTAATAAGCAGGAACTATAATTTCAATGATTGATCTTAACCGATACAAATTAGTTTTTACTTTTCTTTGCTCGATAACACTTTTATCATTCTCAGTTTTTGCAGAAGAAACCTTATACACACCCTCTCGGCACGCCTTAGTTATTGGTAATGATGCATATAAATTCGCACCACTACGAAACCCAAAACATGATGCTGAACTCATTAAAAGAACACTCCTAAAACTTGATTTTAATGTTGTTAGCAAAAATAATTTAACAAGAAATCAGTTTTATAGCGCCGTTAGAGATTTTACTGAGCAATTACCCCTAGGTTCTATCGCATTTGTTTATTATGCGGGACATGGGATTCAGCTAAAAGAACAGAATTATCTTATTCCCGTTAATATGCAATTGATAGGGGAACGAAGTGTTGCCCTTAGAGCATTTCCATTAATATCTTTGCTTGAACGGATGAACACTGCTAAATCAGCCATTAATATTGTTATCTTAGATGCTTGTCGCAACAATCCTTTCAAATCTCAATCAGGCAATAAATACAGAAATTTCTCTCAAATGGGGTTGGTAAAAACAGTTTCCCCAAAAGGAACCTTAATCGCTTATTCAACTAGCCCAGGTCAATTGGCTGCCGATGGTCGAGGTCGTTCAAATAGTTTGTATACCGAAATGTTAGCGCAGCAAATGTTACTACCGGACCTTATCATTGAAGATGTTCTTAAAAATGTTGCAGATGTTATACGAAAGAAAACATTAGATGACCAACAACCATGGTATGAATCTTCGCTAGTAGATTCATTTTTCTTAACAGCTCCTGCTCATATTAAAACGCTGACAAAAGGCTCAAATAACCGAAAAAAACCTACAACGACTTATAGAGCAAGTAGACAAATACCCTCTTGGTATCTTTCATTAAAAGGTGAGCAATGGAATGAGCTTGAATGGCAATTAAACAATAGAGCCAAACATCTTACTCAAGATGAGATTCCATTATTAAAATATCGAGCAGATAGTGATAGAAATGTTATTGCTATGACAACACTGGGGCTGGCCTATAGGGATGGATTTAAACAAGGCATTAACAAAAATGGCGAGGTTCATTCAGCTAGAGCCAATAATGGAAAAAGCTTTTCATGGCTTTTAAAGGCGGCTGAAAGTGGATTCCCTATTGCACAGCGAGAATTAGGCGAACTATATATTCATGGGACTGGAGTAGACTTTGATTCAGATACTGGCCTGCATTGGTTAGAACGTGCTGCCCAGTTTGATTACCCAAAAGCCCGACTTAATTTTGCACAGCGGCAACATGAAACTAACCCGACTAAAGAATCAATGAATTCATTATGGCAAACTATGAAAAGTAATACAGCATTAATACAACAGCAGAAATTAAAAACACTTAAGGCTCTATTTTCTCATTGATTACCCTATAAACTTAATATTAATCAGTCTTATACAGAGTTTATTGCTAGCTACCATACTAAATTTAGTACTTAGTTCAGCATATATGAGATAAAACTTTCATCAAATAGCTAGAAGAGAATCTTTAAAAATTAGCGTTAATGCATACCAAACTCAAAAACCTAGTAGTTGATTTGGGTTTTAGATTTCTTACAAATGAACCTTTCTTCAGCTAAACCAATTGTCCACAAAAAATCACTAACTGGCGTAATAACAGAAAGAACATTCCAGTACTTACAAGGCATTCTAACGTTTGCCTAAATGCTTTAAACCTAATGAGTTTAAGCAATAAATACTGAACAATAACGAAGCCAATGGCATAATAAACAAAAAAACTAATACTTGTAATCGGCAAAAATCGAAACTCACCCCACGCAATGAATAGCGGAAAATTAATGATTAATAATGTATATATAAAACACAAACTTTTACTATCAAAATTGATACTACCAAGTAATATACACATCGCCATTAGCAAGGCAAACAGTACTGAAACTGGTGCTAATACATAAAATCCCCAATCGAAAGATAATACCCAAGCAGCACTCTTTTGGGTAACCATCAAGAACAGTCCCGCATATAACAGCGTCATCCACCCGCGACAGTTTTTAACAATGGAATTAAATTCAGTATAGGAATGACTCATGATATCTCCTTATTCATATTCCAGCAGCTCATTGAGTTCGGTACTTTTTATACGTCGAACAAGTCTCTTATTTGTCTTAAACGCTTCACGTCTAGCTTTTAATAAAGCAGGCAGTAACACAATAAGTCCCACTTCCATAATTATATCGGGCTGAATAAGCGACTCCATAATGTCGAAAAAATGGTTTTTATTCCACTGAAGTAATGCTAGATCTGGAGTCATAGAAATCCCTTGATAAATAAAAATCATCAATATTAAACTACAGAAAACGAACCATTTATTCATACGCATGAACGAACTTACCTTACCGCTTGAAAGTGTCCTCATCAATAGCATAGATGGAATAAAAAACGCATACAGAATCAGAAAAAATAGCATCGGTTGATTAAGCAAAAGAAACCAACTTTGCTTAAAAATTTCTGGAGTTGCCTTTATTATTTCAAACAAACTCAATTGCTCCCAATGAATACCGCTGACAAATGTCTTCACTAATCCCATCATTAATAACCCAATCACAGAAAACAGCAATGTAAATAAAATAAGATGGCTTATCTTTATATAGCTACGCACATTTGTAAAATATCTCCCCATATTACTAAAGTAATTTTTCAATGTTTGACAACTATCACTACTTAACAAGTTTGCATGAGTAATAAAATTGTTAGGCCTTGATACACTTTGGTATTCAGCAAGATTATGTTTTGCTACCCGACACTTAAAAAGAGCTTTAAGCTCATCTACACCTTTTTTGTGATTAGCCTTAGTAATAAGAGATTTAAGCGGCTCATCCATTATACAATTCAGATTATGGGCTATTGGAATGGTTCCAACAAATTGACAGCTTCTCTCAGCATACTGATCAACAGCAATATCTGCACTCGAACTATACAACTTCCCTCTAATCTCAGCTTTAAATGGCAGGGCGACTGCATCTAATTGAAAACCAGATAAATCCCAACTAACGGTATCATTGAAAGGTGCTTGTGGAGTTTTTCCACACATGGACTTATCGATATAATTGACCAACCAGTTTGGCCCATCTTCAACAGACCAGCTATTAACCTGTTCACTACTGACTAGCTTACAAGTAGCAGTTACAATATTTGTGAACCAGCCTTGTTGATTGCAGGGGGCACAAGGAATATTACCTCCACCTCCACAACCACTACAGTTAATAACTGTAGTTCCCCCACAGTTATAACAATAAACAGAACCATTTCCTCCACAGTTATTGCAACTCGTAGTTACACTTCCACTTACAAATCGTCCCTGACCATTACAGCCCGAACAAGTAGCTCGGCCATTATTACAACTATAACAATGAGATTGTCCAGTTCCACCACAACCATTACAACGATTCTTCCCGTCACCATCACAGTTATTACAGCGCTCAAGATAACTACGTTCAATTTGGTCGATGGCCTTAATACTATTAAATGAAGCGATAGCTGCTGTATGAATATACTTTATCGCAAGACTATTAACACGTTCATTCCCACCTTGAGAAGTTTCTTGACAATATTGATTAATTTCATTCTTGCATTGGCTACTGCTATTGCAATTATAGGCCTTTTGCCCTGTATAACGGTTTGATTGAATTGAGGTATCCAGGGTATAGCTGCATTCCGTAAGAACAGATGTCTCATGATGTATTTCATTACTAATAGCCAAGGTAAACTTATTAGGAAACAACCATTCTCCAAAAATCGTATTTATTGACCGTTCAATGGACATTAGCCACTCCTTTTTTACTAAGTGCTATGAGCACTGGCCTACTGCCACGACTATGTTTCACCCAGAGCCTTTGAGTTGTATAGCCTGATGCAGAAACTTCTATGTGATAATTATCTTCACCTAAATGCATACCTTGTTGATATACAGGCTTGATATTAAGGATCCTCACTTTCGAAAAATTTGGCTTATTAACTACAGAAAAAGGAAAAGTAGACGTAGTATATTTAATTGGACCATTATTAAGCCTTGGGGCCATGGCTTGAACCCCTATGTAGGCTGCCATAAGACATATCCATGCCATAAATACAAATTTTGATTTTATCACTGTATTTTTCTCTTATGATTTTAACTAATCCGGCTTTAGAAAAAACATCTGCCATTTTGAAACCCAAACCTTATCAAAATATACTGATTAGATATATTGCTTGTTAATAACTGTTCAACTTAGCCAAAGAAGCATGACATATTAGTATCATGCTCCTATTGTAAGATCCCCTTATAGATGCTTACCTAATAATTTAATAATTTCTTCATTACCCAACCTTTTTGCTTCAGATAAAGCTGTTACAACACTAACATCAGACTTTCGACCACTAGTGAATACATCAACATTTTCTTTACGCATAGGGTCTGAACCATTATTTAAAAGATATTCAACCGCAGATATATTTTCCGACCAAACTGCAATCAACAACAAAGAAAAACCTGATTCAACAGGAGGTATGTATATATCAAAAGTTTTAACTTTTTTTGCTGATAGAGGATAATCAGAAAATGCTTTTTTATCTTTAAAATAACTAGCAAATAATTTAAAACTGTTTAGAGGAGTCGGTATTTTATTACGGTACTCCCCCTTTTTCTCTTCACACACGACCAAAGCATTAAAAGCATTGTGATAATTAAATCGGTTAATATTATACATAGATGATTTACTAAAAATTTCTTCAATATCGTATGTTGGAATAAGCTCCAACATGACAGAATTGTCAAAACAACAAGAACCTGGATTAATAGCTTTATTTATCTTGCACTGCCTATTGTATTTTCTCAAATATGTTATTAACCTACCCACTGCTTTTTTAGCAGAGACAAGCTTTTTTTCTTCTACCTTATAAATTTCTTTATCTCTTATATTTTTATCATTTTCCTTATTTGTTTTATATTCCTCAGTAAGTCCTTTTATTGCATTATTAACTGTTTGATTACTTAACCATTTCTTTGTAGAAATTGTATTGTAATCAAAGGGTGGCTGATCAGAAAAAAATTGAAAAGTTTGCTCGACATCTACTCCTGACATGATAATTTCAGTGATAATATATTCAGAATCATCGCGTGACAGCTGTATACCAGCATCTTTATAATTCTGAACAACACTATCTTGGCCTTGCTTAAGCGCATTAAATACGATGTAATAACCAAGACCTGAACCAAACCCAGAAAGAGCAGCTTGTTTCAATGGATTACTTCTTTCTTCTTTGAAGTGCTCTGCCATATCTCCAGCTGATTTGGCGGTTTCCTCCGTCGCCTCAGCTGTCCGTCTTGAATTTTTTTCAATTCTATTCAAGCTCTTTTGCATTTTTTCTACAAAATCATAATTTGAGGCTAAAAAACCGCCCTCATTACTAGCACTACTAGAATAAATAAAAGCCGTAATAAATATACCTGCTGATAACAAGAGTGTTAAAAATATAGGGTAAAACCAGTAGTAATCAAATTTGGCTCTAAAGCTGTCACTTTGACTGAATACAACAACAAAAACAGATAATACAATTAGCAATATAATAATAATTGATAGATACCAAAGAATATTTGGTGCTAACGGGGAGGCGACATCGGATAAAATGGAAACCAGCCCTGAACACACCCCTCCCCCACCAAAAATAAGCTTATTAATATTATAAGTTTTTTCACTCATAATTTTTCTTAGTATGCCTAGCTCTTCACTCATAGCTATAATTCTTCCTTATAATTAATATTCTTTTTTGCTTAAGCTCTTATTCAAAGTTATATTTCTAAAAGCTTTAACCAGCAGTGGTATCCCAATCTATTCAAGCAACCTCTGTAGCTCTAAATATTTTTTATGGTTTAAGTCAAATCATAAAAAGTACAAACTATCTTTATTACTCCGTTAAAATGTCTTTTCAATTTATCCTCCCCCGAAGTAATAGCTCTGACATTTTTAAGTTAAGAAAATCATTTTCAACAGATCCCGATATTTTTAAAGGTGCCAATCTACATCATTATTACCGACTCTTGAAGCTTTTTTCTTGGGATGAAATAAATTACCCTTCCTTATCAATAAGTTGATTTAGAAAAAACCTTTACTTATCACCAATAACATTAATGCTATTGATGATCTATACTAACTGCATAAATAATGATTCAACTTTTAATACGACTTGAATGGAAATAAAAAGTATTGACTGTATATGAAAATCACTAAAACCTTTTATGACACGGAGCTTAGAGTTGGTGTCAACATTACTAAGCAACAGCCTTGTGCTACAGTAGAGTAAAACTAGGTTTACAAAAAACTATCCACCTTAACCTAAGGAAGGCTTACTTTCTATTCTCTTTCATTAAAAAGGCTCATCTTTTATGCATGAATTACACGTTATTTTTCAATCTTCACCAGAATTATTAACCCTATTAGTTCTTATTATTGGATTATTGGTTGGTAGTTTTTTAAACGTTGTAATCTATCGTCTTCCTGTAATGATGAATATAGGCTGGAAAAAAGAATGTAAGGAATTTTTAGAAATTGAAGATACCGAAAGTAGTGATGAACCTTTCAATCTTATGGTTCCATTATCCCGCTGCCCTAGTTGCAGTACAGCTATAAAGCCTTATCAAAACATTCCAGTTATTAGTTATTTATTTCTAAAAGGTAAGTGTTCAAATTGTAAAACTCATATTGCATTACGCTATCCCTTAATTGAAGCATTTACAGGTATAACATCAGCAATTGTTGCCTGTCATTTTGGTTACACTGTTGAAATGGGGTTTGCATTATTACTTACTTGGTGTCTTATTGCCCTTAGTTTTATTGATATTGATCATCAACTATTACCTGATTCAATTACCTTGCCTTTATTATGGCTAGGTTTGTTTTTAAGTTTATTCTCAGTTTATACCGATACTTATTCCAGTATTATTGGTGCTATTGCAGGTTATCTTAGTTTATGGACTGTTTATCAGCTATTTAAACTGGCAACGGGAAAAGAAGGGATGGGCTTTGGTGATTTTAAATTACTCGCCCTCTTTGGTGCGTGGCTTGGTTGGGAATACTTACCACTTATTATCTTACTTTCTTCATTGGTTGGTGCTGCTATTGGTATTTTTATGATTATTTTCATTAAGAAGGATCGTAATATTCCCATTCCCTTTGGTCCTTATTTAGCTGCAGCAGGTTGGTTAGCTTTATTATGGGGAGATAAAATAAATGCACTTTATTTAAACACCATGGGATTATAAAGGCGTGATAAAAATTGGTTTAACAGGAGGAATAGGCAGTGGAAAATCAACAATAACCGACCTTTTCAGCCAATATAATATTCCTATCATTGATGCAGATATAATTGCTCATCAACTAGTAGAACCAGGCCAACCCGCCCTTTTACAACTACAACAGCTATTTGGGAAATCCATTATTAATAATGACGATACTTTAAATAGAGGTTATTTAAGGGATCTGGTCTTTTCTGATAAAGAAAAAAAGATACAATTAGAAGCTGTTCTCCATCCTCTGGTCTTTCAAAAAATGCAATCCGAGTGTGATAAACAAAACTCACATTATGGCATTCTTTCTATTCCTCTTTTAATTGAAACTAAGATGACTGATTTTGTCGATCATATTTTAGTTGTAGATTGCTCTGTAGAAACTCAAGTTGAACGAGTTAAACTACGAGATAAACTTTCGAGCGAACGTATTTTATCTATTATTTCTAGCCAAACATCGCGTAAAACAAGGCTTTCTTATGCAGATAATATAATAGACAACTCTAATTCCGCTTCACAACTTGCAGAACAGGTCAAAAAGCTTCACAATCATTACCTTAACCTGTAAATTTAGATTAACCCCGTCACTATTCTAAGTATTTTTGTGTAAACAAAAAACTCAATACTTGAATAAATTAAGAATAGAGACACTAATTAGGCAACCTTGTTTGTGAATACACCTACCATCTACGAATTCCCTCTAAATGAACGAATTCGGGTATTTATGCGATTAGAACAGCTTTTTGAACAACTTAATCATTTTATGGAAGGTTCAACTGTTCCTGATCATCGCGCGGTTATTTCAGTGCTACTAGATATTTTGATGATTTTTAGTCGAAATGATTTAAAATCAGAATTACTTAAAGAGCTAGACCGTCATTCAAAAACATTGAACCTAATTTCAAGTAATCAAGGGGTTGATACAGAAAAGCTTGACCAGATTCTTAGCAACTTAACTGATATAAGTAAAAAACTATATAACACCAATGGAAAGATTGGGGTAAGTATTATGGAAAGTGATCTATTCCAAAGTATTTCACAACGTAACTCTATTCCTGGTGGAACTTGCTCCTTTGATTTACCTGCTTTTCATTATTGGCTAGAACAAGATAAAGAATCTCAGCAACATGATTTAGCTCAGTGGACAAAACCACTTATTAATATCCGTGCAGCAATAGAATTAATCCTTAGTTTTATTCGTCAAAGCAGCCTTCCTACTCAGCAACTTGCTAACGCTGGTTTTTTTCAACTATCTTTAGATAAATCCCAGTCATTTCAGCTCCTTAGAGTTTCAGTAGACTCATCACTCCCTCTATTTGCAGAAATAAGCGGAGGAAAGCACCGATTTACTATTCGTTTTATGTCGCCTTCTTCTGGCTCAAAACGCCCTCGTCAAATAGCTGAAGATGTCCCTTTTTCACTCACTAGCTGTATTTTCTAATGAAGACAAAAGAAGCAATTGTTGTTGCATGCCCTAACTGTAAAAAGAATATCACATGGAGCGCTAAGGAAGCTTTTAGACCTTTTTGTAGTGAACGCTGCAAGCTTATAGATTTAGGCGAGTGGGCAGCTGAAGAAAAAGTAATTCCAGGCCAAGCAATTCATTAATTTTCTATTCTGCTCTTAAAGCATCTAAAGGATGTAATTTTGCAGCTTTAATAGCTGGAATGACCCCTGCTATTACACCAATCAATAATGAAATAATAAAAGCGGCTAAGATGTAAAACCAGGCCAGTTGCACAGGTAAAACAGGCATAGCAAACTTAATCATTTGCACAATAAAAATACCCAGAAAAATACCCACAACGCCACCGATAAAGCTCAATACTAATGCTTCGGATAAAAACATTTTAAAAATCATCCCCCGCTCTGCTCCAACCGCTCGTAATAAGCCAATTTCTGAAATACGCTCTGAAACAGCAATGGTCATAATCGTTAAAATACCAACAGAGCCAACTAATAGAGAAATACTACCTAATGCGGCGACAGATAAAGTGAGTACATTTAAAATAGAATCCATACTCTTTAACATTTGGTCTTGGGTAATAATAGAAAAATCCTCTCGTCCATGACGTCTCTGCAACAATCGTTTAACCTCTTTTTCAACCTGTTTAAGCTGAATTTTACTGTTATATAGCAGGTCAATTTCCATCACCCCTTCTCTATCAAACATATCTAATGCTTTAGCTGTGGGAATATAAATCGTATCATCCATATCATATCCCATCATTTGACCTTTTTTTTCCATAACACCTAATACTCGAAATCGGTCACTCCCAATACGAATACGTTGTCCCAACGGATTACGCCCAGCAAATAACTCCACGGATAATTTATGACCAAGTACAGCAAAAGCACGTGGATTAGCTTGCTCATTTTTAGGTAAAAAACGGCCTTGAGCGACCTTTATCTTCCATATTTCGGGTACAGCTGCTCCCACACCCAACACGGTTGTTCTTCTTTGTTTTTTATCAGCTTCTATTCGAGCATTGCCCTGAACCAAAGGCAATGCAGCTGAAATACTATCCAACTTACTCAAACTTACCGCATCAGCAAGTGATAAGGGCCTAACAGTACTAATAGTTGCGCCAGATAGTCCCAGTGTTGTTGTTTTACCAGGAAATACAGCTATAAGGTTGGTTCCAAACTGAGTAAACTCAGAAAGCACATAACTATGAACCCCACGCCCTATTGAGGTTAAAACAATAACGGATGCAATACCAATAATTAGCCCTAAAGCTGTTAATATCGAGCGTAATTTATGACTAATAACCGTCCGATAAGCTAAATTAAAAACATCAATATAGCGCATACTATCTCTTGTTAAGAGCTGTCACAGGGTTCATTCCCGCTGCTTGTTTTGCAGGTAATACACCAAATATCAGTGCCGTTACTAATGAAACAGCTAAAGCAGAAAATATAGCCCAAACAGGTAAATAAAAAGGAAAATCAGGATAACTTATCTGCAAGGCCATTAAAGTTATTTTACCTAACAATACCCCTGTTAGCGCACCGGCAAATGATAACATTGCCGCTTCGGTTAAGAATAAGCACAAAATCTGCCCTTTAGTTGCCCCTAAGGCTTTTAATAAACCAATTTCAGCAGTTCTTTGAGCGACACTAACCCACATAACATTCATTACTAATATTCCTGCAACGGCAAGGCTAATACTAGCAATACTTGCAACGGTTAAAGTCACTGCCGCTAATATTTCATCAAATGTATTAACCACACTATCTTGAGTGACCAAAGTCACATCGTCTTCACCCTCATGTCTTTGTTTTATAATCTCGCTAATATCATCAACAGCCTTATACATACCTTGTTTAGATTTAGTTTCTACCAAAATTCTAAATAATGATTGAGTATTAAATAATGCTTGAGCTGATGCAACCGGTACAATTACCATATCATCAAAATCTACACCTATAGATTGGCCTTCTGATTCCAGCACCCCAATCACTCTAAAGCGTCGATCATTAATTCGTAACCATTTACCAACAGCTTGCTGCTGGGCAAATAACTCATCTTTGATTGTCTGTCCAATCACGCAAATTGATAATGCTTTATTCGCATCACTTTCTGGTAAAAAATGGCCTTTAGATAAGCTTAAATGACGTACCCGGCGTAAGGCAGAGGTAGACCCTAAAATAGTCACTTCTCTTTCCAAGCCTTTTGTTGATATAGGTGCAGCCCCCACTGAAACAGGTGCTATAGCAGCAATATGATGACTTCGATATAAAGCCTCTGCATCAGCTAACGTTAAATCTCTAGGCGTAGCACCAAAAAGTGGGGGTTGCCCACCGGTTGTTTCAGTTCGCCCAGGTAAAACAATAATTAAATTTGTCCCTAAAGACTGAAATTCATTAACAATATAAAGACGCGCACTTTCTCCTAATGCCGTTAATATAGTGACCGATGCAATACCAATACTCATAGCTAAAATAATCAACATCACTCTTATTGGCTGTGTTTTAATCGCCATGTAAGAATAGCTTAAAGTATCTTGAATCATCATATCTAGACAATTTTTCCATCAATCAATCGAATGATACGCTGCGCTCGACTACCTAATGCTTCATCATGTGTAATCATCACTAAAGTCGTTTGCTTTTGATTGAGGTTTTCTAGTAATTCAATAATACCTTCGCCCGATTTACTATCAAGATTTCCTGTTGGCTCATCCGCTAATAAAATTTGCGGTTGCATAATCATGGCTCTAGCAATTGCAACGCGCTGTATTTGTCCTCCAGAAAGTTGGTCGGGGCGATGAGTTGCTCGTTGCTGTAGATCGACGGCAAGTAATGCATCAGCGACTCTCTGTTTTCTTTCTTGTATTGGAACACCAGCCAAAATCATAGGTATTTCTATATTCTCAGCTGCAGAGTAACGTGCAATTAAATGAAAGAACTGAAATACAAAGCCAATATTCTCTCGTCTTACTTGTGCAAGTTGATTATCATCTAACTGTGTAACTATCTGATTATTTAGTGAATATATTCCTGAAGATGGCTGATCAAGCAAAGCAATAACATTAAGCAAAGTTGATTTACCTGAGCCAGATGGCCCCATAATAGAAACATATTCACCTTTATTTATTGTTAGATTAATATTGTTCAAGGCATGAACACTTTGCTCCCCTACTTGAAAAGTACGATGAATATTTTCTAATTCAATCATTGTTCTTCAAATACATAAGCACCAGACTCCACACCATCACGCCCTACCGAAAGTACAATTAAATCACCCTCGGATAAACCCGAAAGCACTTCAATATAATTCCAATTACTCAAGCCAGCTTTAAATATATGCTCCTTTAATCGTCCATCGTTTCCAATCAATAAAACTTT
Source organism: uncultured Methylococcales bacterium (assembly GCA_913009265.1). Taxonomy (GTDB): domain Bacteria; phylum Pseudomonadota; class Gammaproteobacteria; order Methylococcales; family Methylomonadaceae; genus QPIN01. The sequence goes on along the minus strand of CAJVYL010000026.1, from coordinate 7,951 downwards.
ATTCTGCTCTAATACCGCTTCTGTCGGGAGCCTTAAAACAGATTGCTGATAAGCTATTAACACTTCAATATCAGCACTATATCCGGGCAATAAATCATTTAAATCTTCAATATCACTCAACTTAACTTCCACCTCTACAGTACGCGCCTGTTTTTCTTTTTCTAGCACATAAGGAGCAATACGAGACACAACCCCAGAACAGCGAGGCTGTTCAAAAGCATCCAAACTGACACAAGCCTTCATACCGAGATTAATTTTGGCTGCATCAACTTCATCAATAGGTGCAGAAACAGTTAGACAGCTAATATCTAATAAATCGATGGAAGGTAAGGTAGGAATACCAGGAGGTGACGGGGTAACATACTCACCTAATTCAACATTAATTTCAGCAATAGTGCCATCAAAAGGGGCTCGTACAATGGTTCGTTCTATAGATTGTTCAGCAATTGCTAAATTTGCTCGAGCTACTTCTATCGCTGCCCTTGCTGCCAAACAAGCTGAAAGTTGTGCCTTAGACTGAGTATTTGCTCGATCAACTAATTCATCAGAAATAATACGATCTATTTTTTGCAGACGAAGCAAGCGCTTGGCATCTCGCTTAGCTCCAGCAGCCAACTCACAAACTTGTTTTGCCTTAGCTTTATTTACTTTAATTTGTGCCTGCTGTAAGTTTAATTGTGCTTTTAAATCACCATTCCACACCTCTAACAACAGTTGTTGTTTCTTAACTTTTTCACCTTCTTTAACAAAAAGACTGGCTACATTACCTCCTGTGGATGGGGCTAGGTATGCTCGTCGACAAGCTTTAATAGTTCCTACCCGAGTATTAGAAACACTGGCTTTAACTTCACCTTTTTCAACTTTATAAACCGTAACTGCAATTCGTTCAGGGCTTTTACTAAAGAAATAAAAAGCACCTATAATCAGAAGCACAAAGCAAAATAGCCATCCTTTTTTCATCACTTGGACTTACTCCTGCTTTTTGTTAATTATTTAAATTACATTTATATATCAAATCATACTTTAAGTTCTATATTTTTAAACATTTCCGCTTATAAGCCTTATTAAAGTATGTTTAAGTAAAAAACTCTCAATAAAATTATTACATTTTTAAACTATACTGGTTATTAATCCGCGTGAGTCGTTAATTACATTCACTTACTCTTTTTATTTTATTTAGGTTTTCAGATGAATGCTCAATCGTTAGCAAACCAAGTTAAATCATTATTTTCATTACCTGAAGTAGCACTACGAGTAAATGAGGCACTCAACACTCCTGAGCCTTCAATTGTGGAATTAGAAGAAATTATTATTAATGATCCCGCATTAACAGCCAAACTTTTACAAATCGTTAATAGCTCTTATTTTGGCTTCCCTGCAACAATTGATACTGTTTCACGCGCCATCACCATTATTGGGTTAAAAGAGCTAAAAAATTTAGTATTAACAACATCTGTAGCCACCACCTTTAAAGGGGTGCCAGCTGAATTAATTGATATGGATGTTTTTTGGTTCCATAGCATTACTAGTGCAGTACTGGCTAAATTACTCGCTAAACGACTTAATCACCCTGATTATGAACGCATGTTTATCGGTGGTTTATTACATAGTATTGGTCGATTAATTTATATCTCCCAATGCCCTGAAATATCAAGAGAAATACTCGCTACAAAAAGCCAAGGCGAAGATTCAATAATTGCAGCAGAACGTGAAAAGCTTGGTTTTACTTATGCAGAACTAGGTGCTGAATTATTAAAAACGTGGAAACTTCCAGAAAACATTTGGCAAATGATCAATGATCACCTTGATCCATTAAACACCAAGAAATTCAATCAAGATACTTGCTTACTTCATATAGCAAGTAAAATTGCTAGCAGTATTGAGCCTTGTGCAAAATATGATTTTAATGCGGAAGAAATGGAACCCCACTTCAATCCTGGTGTTATAGATCAGCTCAAACTTTCACCGAACCAAATCCAATTTTGTATTGATGAGGCCTTATTACAAGCTTTTGATATTTTAAGTATCATAAACCCAAAAGCAACTTCCATTTTTTAAGTAGTAAAATCGTAGGGTAGCTTTCAGCAGGTTTATTTAATTAACTTTATTAATGATCAAAAATATCATCACTTATATTTTTGATCATTTGTAAAAATAAAGGCTCACTACTCTCATCCACCTTATCCTGAGCTGTCATATTCATTTCCCCTACACCAACAAACAAGCTAGTAAATGATTGGTTTGTTAATGAATTTAGTATTGAATTCGTATCAGTCACCGATGCTTTGGTTTCAGCTAAAAAATTACCTGCCTGCTTTAAGAGATCAGTATCAACATTTTGCTCTGGAACCGTTGTTTGTTGATAAGCGGCAACAGCCTGAACAGACTCTTCTTTCCTCAAATCCATAGAAAACCCAGCAATTTGTTTGGTATCAAAACCAACTTTCTGTGCATGTTTAAAAGCTGATTTAACATTACCATCAAAAAACTTTTCACTAACCTTACTCATTTTATTAATCAGTTTTGCAAGAGATTTTTGTTCCTTTTCATTCAAATCACCTTCAATACTTATGTTAAAACCAGACTCGGTAGAAATGTTTTCACTATAAGCGCTCACTTTCACGCCCTGTTGCTCTGCTTCAAATGCACTACTACTGTTTGTGACAGACTCACTTAAACTAATAGTAACTACATCGCCCTCTTTAGTGGTAATTTGTATGTCAGCCGAATGATTTATACTACTAGCAACTGCTTGTACTGCCATTGCTGAACTGACAGACTTAGTGTCATCATGCTTTAAACGTTTACTAGGGTGATATGAATCGTCTTCTAATTTTTTTGGTCGTTTATGATCTCTATCTTCCACTTTATCTTCTCGATGAGAATCATGCTTATTTGAATCAACATCTCTTAAGAAAGGTTGAGGTGATGAAGAAGAAAAAAACGAAGAAAGTGAATGCATATTCATAGCAGAAGCCTCTAAACAGTTACTAATCTATTAGCGGCAGTTATAGAAATTACTTTAATCCACGTCACAATTATGAAAAAAAAAGACTCATTTTGAATGTTTTTATGTTTGATTTTCTACGCTTCAGCTTTTATGATTGAATCATCCTATGATTCGTGACTCTAACGATATTACTCCTTCACCATGAGGTTATATACAATGACTATATTTTCCCTTCGCCAATTTACACTTATATTTATTAGTATTTTGTCTTTCAGCCCTTTTGTACATTCTGCTGATATAGAGGCTGGCAAAAACAAGGCGGCCGCTTGCCAAGGTTGTCATGGTATCGACGGACAAAGTCAGAGTGGACATTACCCAAGCTTAGCCGGACAACGTGCTTTATATCTTGAAAATCAACTTAAAGCATTTCAATCTGGAGCCAGAGTAAACCCAATGATGAAATCTATGGCTGCAAACTTAAATAAACAAGATATTAAAAATATATCTGCTTATTATGCCAGCCTTTCACTTGGAAAAGATGATAACGATACGACTATAGATGCTAAAGGTAAGAGTAAAGTTGCTATGTGCCTAGGTTGTCATGGCAGTACAGCAAGAGGACTCGCTAGCTTTCCACGACTTGCAGGGCAACAACCCGCATACTTAAAAAAGCAACTGTTAAACTTTAAAAACCGTACTCGTAAAGGCGGACCAATGAATAGTATTACTGCAACATTGTCTGAACAGGATATTGATGAAATTGCTAATTATCTTGGTAATTTATAATTTTTAACATGCCTATTTATTGCCTCACCACAGGTTTATAAAAACCAGTAAATTACTAAGCTATTTTTATCGGTAAGAAGCAATGCTATTAGGTTTAGCTTTTGTAGCCTTGATGAAACAACGTGGAATCAAGGTTTAGCTGAAATTTTCCTTGATTTCGTTTTACCACATCAAGGCTACATTTTTTATTCTCTTTAACCAGTGGTTAAGTAATAGCCATCTAATAAATTAAGAAGGCATTGTAGAACGAACTTGAATCCACCATAAAGTCAGTATTAACTATTGCGGACTTAAGTCCGCTCTACATTTTGCACATATCCCATGCAATTCCAACTGTTGACTGGATAATGTAAAACCGGTGTTTTCTATACTGTCTTTTAGCTCTTTTAACAAATGCGTCCCTAATCCAATTTCCTGAACAGTATGGCATTGGTCACAAATAAGAAACTGAGGCAACTCATGTTTGTGCTCACAGCTAATATGCGAACAAGCCAAATATTGATTTGAGGTTTCCAGCTTATGCACTAAACCTGCTTGCATTAAAAAATCAAGCATACGATATGCAGACATTGCTGATAAAGATTCAGAAAAGGATACCTTGAATTGATCTGCAATATCATAAGCCGATAAAGGTTTACCTGCTTGTAAAAGTGTTTTTAATACTTTGCTGCGCTTATCTGTCAATCGCAAACCTGTACGCATGCATTCAGTTTGAGCTTTCTGTAAAGAAGAGTCTATTTTGTCAGTCATTATTAATTCTTAAAATTCTATTCTTAATCCCATTTCAGCACCCCTACCCGCTTCTGGTGATGAATTGCGCAGATATGAAACCGAGTGCCTTATATCCTGATCAAGTAAGTTATTAGCTTTTACAAATAATAACATCTCAGCATATTCTGCTATTCCAACACGATAATTTGCTGATAAATCCAACAGCCAATAACCATCTGTTTCAGTTTCATTTAAGCCAGGGTTTTCTTGTTTTTCAGCACGAGTCATACGCAGTTGCGTTGCCCAATCAGAACTTTCCCAGCCTAATTGCATTCCATATCTTAATGGCGGCATACGAGGAATATCATCACCATTAGAAAACTGACCACGCACATAATCTGCAAAAAGCTCGCTGTTTAAATATCCATAGTCAGTGCTTAAAAGAGGGATTTTCACTTGCGCTTCAAAGCCCTGAAATTCAGCATCTTGCTGTTCTGCATCAAAAACAGGCATACACTCGTCGTCGGGAGGGCAATTATTTACAAAAGTTTCATCATGCTCATTAAATAATTGGCCATTATTAGTCTGGCTAATATAATCTAGCACCCAGTTTTGGTACAAATTAAAATTGGCTTGAAACAAATCGTGGTCAAAATGAAAACCTAATTCAATATTATGGGAGGCTTCCAGCGTCAGGTTTGCATTTCCACGGTTATAAGTTCCCGTTCCATGATGCGCTCCATCTGAAAATAATTCCTGAACATCTGGTGCTCGCTCTGATCTGGAAAAAGTCAGTTTAACAGAGTCTTGCTCTGTCACACTCCAGAGTGCAGATGTAGAAAAACTAACGGGGGTATGCGAAACTTCTGCTAGTCCGACGGGGTCAACCCATTGCTGCTCCACCCTCAGACCCACTTCATAAGTCAAATGTTCGGTATGAATATCCTGCATTGTAAAGAAGCTAAATGAATTAATATCTGCTTTAGGGATGACCGCTTCCTCACCTAGTGCAGAAACCTCACTATTTTTAGTTTGTACACCCAGCACCCCATGATCAAAAAAAGCCCATGGTTTCTGAATCAATTCCATCCGGCTTTCAAAGCCTTCGTTATTAAATACGACTGCTGCAGCCCCATCTTCTAATTCAGTATGCTGGTAATCGTTATAGCTCAAACGAATGCGTAGCGTGTCAGCAAATTTAAATGGATCCTTAATTTCGGCTTTCATATCATAGCGCGTTTGTTTTAAATCGATTCGTACCTCTGCTCCGTGATCATCATCTCCATGATGACCATCCTCTTCTTCATGATGAGCCCCAAGTGGAATACCATAGTTGTTATCCAGGTGATTAATAGAAAAACCAACAAACCCCATATCCCCTATGATTGAAAAACCTGCTGTTCCACTTTTGGCACGGGTATTAGAGTTTAATAGACGGCCACCGTCATTTTCTCCTGCTATGGCATTATCAGCGATCTGTTGATCTATACTATCCCGATAAAAGCCATCAAAATGCCAAGCAAACACGCCTTTACCGCCATCTACTTTAAAAGCGCTCGACTTGCCTTCGTTCACTGTATTGTAGCGTTGTTCAAATGCACCTTCAAAAACAGTATCTGGGATACTATCAGGTATCCTGTTGTCTATGACATTGACCACTCCACCAATCGCTCCACTACCATATAGCAAGGTTGCAGGCCCCCTAAGTACTTCAATCCGTTCTGCCCATAAGGCTTCAGTACTATTGGCATGATCAGGGCTTAATGAAGATACATCCAGACTTCCCAGTCCGCTTTGTAAAACATGAACACGAGATCCTGTCATGCCTCTAATAACCGGCTGACCTACACCAGGCCCAAACGATTGGTTGCTAATGCCTAGCTCATTTTTTAAGGTTTCACCAACACTTGAACTAGCCTTCATACGTAATTCATCACCACTTAAAATTGAAACAGGCAATGCTGTATTTGCTGTGGATTCAGTTAAAGGTGTACTAATAATCAGCTGATCTAGCTCTTGAATATGTTCTGATCCAGCATAGCTATGCTGACTAATAAGTAGTAAGCCGTACATTGCTACATTAAATTGATAATGACTCATGTATTAAAATGTTCTAAGTAAATAACGATAAGTAATAATATGTTATAACATAACATTTTGCAAATAAAACCATCAGCTAATTAAACACCAGGTTTTAAGCTGCCTTTTTATCATTCCTGTGCAGGCTAAAGCCAGTGCTCCAAGAAGCTAATGACCGAGTAATTACAAAACCTTTTTTATGCTCTCAATTTCGTTACTTACCTTAAAAAACCAGCGTCATCCTGTTTTTATCACTAAAAACAACTCAGAAACCAACTAAATAACGCAAAATGATTTATCATACGGCATAAAACAATTAGCTAATTTTTTGACAATGAATGTAACGACTGACCAGTCCTCCAACCGCCACTCTCTCATTTTTTTATTTGCCGGTACTTTATTCATCAGTGCAACATTGATGTTTGTTTTACAACCGCTATTTGGAAAGTTACTTCTCCCCTTACTTGGCGGTTCTCCTGCTGTTTGGAATACCTGCATGGTGTTTTACCAAACACTGTTATTTTTAGGTTATTTATACGCTCATTTCTTATCGGTAAAATTTAGTCCTCATAGACAAATTCAGATTCATGCGGTTGTTATTGCAATTAGCCTGATTGCATTGCCTGTTGCCTTACCTGATAACCCAATTCCACCAACAGACAGCAATCCAACACTGTGGTTAATGTGGACGCTGTTTTTAGCCATTGGCTTACCTTTTTTTATTGTCTCTACCACTTCGCCTTTGATTCAAAAATGGTTTTCTAAAGTAGGTCACCATACCAGTGAAGACCCTTATTACCTTTATGGAGCAAGTAATGCAGGCAGTATGCTTGCGCTATTAAGCTACCCATTTTTAATAGAACCCAATATAGGTTTAGTTGATCAAAAAATATTTTGGAGTTTTGGCTTTGGATTACTTTGTATATTAATCCTCGGTTGTGCGACTGTACTATGGCGTATCCATCAAGCTAATATCGTAGAATCATCAACCCTTGTTAAAGACGACGTAGTTGATGAACTTTCGTTAGCAACCAAACTACATTGGTTAGCATTAGCTTTTGTTCCATCCAGTTTATTATTAGGGCTGACTAACTTTATCAGTACAGATATTGCATCAGCACCTTTGCTATGGATAATCCCTTTAACACTCTATTTATTAACCTTTATTCTAGTTTTTTCTAAATGGGCTGATAAAATTCATCCGGCAATGGTTTCTCTGCAGCCAGTTATTTTATTACCCTTTATCGCCTATGCATTTGTTGACCCTGCTGCTCTACCTTACTGGTTAAACTTAATCTTGCACCTTGTAGCATTTTTCCTAGCAGTCATGGTTTGTCATGGAGAACTAGCCAAAAATCGCCCTCATACTCAGCACTTAACCAGTTTTTACTTAATTATGTCTTTCGCTGGCATGTTAGGTGGCAT
>CAJVYL010000025.1 GCA_913009265.1 uncultured Methylococcales bacterium | reverse complement strand
CGCATAATGCCAAAACGTGGACGAATTTCATCACGAATTTTTGTCTGTACCTGATAATAAGTAATAGGTAGTTGTTTATAACTTTTTAATTCATGTCTAGCTAAATCAGTAATAACTTCTTCATGAGTTGGACCCAAGCAAAAGTCACGATCATGTCTATCTTTTAAACGAGCAAGTTCTGCACCATATTGCTCCCAACGGCCTGTTTCGTGCCATAGTTCAGCGGGTTGTAATGTCGGCATTAACACTTCTAAAGCACCTGCTTTTTCCATTTCTTCACGGGTGATTTTTTCTACTTTACGTAAAACTCTTAACCCTAATGGTAACCAAGTATATAAACCTGAAGCCAATTTACGGATTAAACCTGCACGAATCATTAATTTATGACTGGCAATTTCAGCATCAGACGGTACTTCTTTAACAGTGCTAAGAGGGAATTGAGTTGTACGCATGTGTATTAACTTATAGAGATAAAAAAACAGCTATTTTACCGATTAAATTAGAATTAATCTGGATAATATTAAAAGAATCCAATTAACATCGCTTGCACAACTGATTCATCAACATCTTTCACGCCAAATTTGTTATACCAATAAGAATATTCAGTACCAATATAAACAGTATCTTTTTTAATGCCCGCGCTATGGCCTATATCGAATAAAAACTGAGGTTGGGCTAAAATATGGAAATTACCCGAATTATTAGTATTTCCAGTACGGAAATCTGTAAACCCTCGGAATTTAAATTTAGCAGAACCAATTTCAAAAGGGTAGCTCCATACTGGTGTTATTTGTAGACCATATTTATGACTAATATCATCACCTTTATAGGCAGCAACATCTAGCTGTAGATAATCGAAGTATTCATTTGATAGATCGAAACTTAGGCCTAATAAGTAGGCTTTAAATTCATCATTTTCTGGCTTATTACTAATATTTAAACCAGCTAAGATTGAAATGTCTTTAATAGGGCCTAAAGACATTTGCTGTCCTGATATTTTATTAAAACTCAGGTAGGAATATACTTCAGCATAAACTTCAAGCCCAATATCATTCCTATCAGTTACATCTACAAAGAAAAAATTGGTACCGTAATCCCAGCCATTTGCATGTTCAACTGTAAAGGTTGTTCTATCTGTGTCACCAAATTCAAAGTCACTTCCATATAAAACCTGTACATTACTGGAGGTCCAATCAAATGAATAGCTGAGTGGAGCAAATAAAGTAATAAAGAGGGCTATAAAACTAGATAAGGTTTTTTGTATTTTATACATATTGATTAATAAGCACTTTTAATTGATCTTCATTGATTGGTTTGGTCATATAATCATCAAACCCAAGGGATAATGTTTCTTGAATTTTATGGGAATCTGCATAAGCGCTAATTGCAATGGCAGGAGTTTTTATATTTTTATTTCTTATGGAGCGAACAAGATCAAGTCCATTTAACACAGGCATATTTAAGTCAATAAGTGCTATTTGATATGTTTTTGTACATAATAGATGTAGGGCCTCTGCACCATTAATGGCTGTATCAAAAGTGCAGTTAAGCTTTTCTAGCATAAAACTTAAAAGCATTAAATTAATTTCATTATCATCTGCAATAAGTATGTGAATTGATTGATCAGTTAATTTATCTTTAATTTCAGCATGAGTTTCTGAAATATTCTCCTGCTGTATTGCAAAAGGTAAGGGTAGAGTAAGTGTAAAAGTACTGCCTTCATTAACATTGCTAGATACCGAAATACCACCATGCATAAGTTGAGATAGCTCATTACAAATGGCAAGGCCTAGCCCAATACCTTCTTCAGAAAAGTTGTTGTTATCAATTTGAGTAAAAGGGGTAAATATCTTATCTAGGTCAGCTTTAAGTATTCCACAGCCAGTATCACTAACAACTACAGATAAAACTTCGTTTTGATGGCTAACATCAAGTGAAATACTCCCTGTACTTGTAAATTTAATGGCATTACCAAGTAAGTTGTATATTATTTGACTTAATCGCTTTGGATCGGTATTTACTTGCCTAGGAACAGTAGGAGTATTAACATTAAATTTAAGTGACTTTTCTTTAGCTTTAAGTTTAAAAATAGCGATAATGTCATTAATAAAATCATCAAATTCAAATGATTCAATTTTTATGTCTATCTTTTTAGATTCAATTTTTGAAATATCTAGAATTTCATTGATCATTGTTAATAAATGATTACCACAATGGCTAATTAAACCCAGTTGTTTTTTGTCATCAATTGAAATATGAGGTTTTTTATACAGTAATTGACTAAAACCTAGAATACCATTTAATGGTGTGCGTAATTCATGGCTTATATTGGATAAAAATTGATTTTTAGCATGATTTGCTGATTCTGCTAATTCCTTGGCAACAACAAGTTCTGCTGTGCGGCTATGAATAATTTCTTCAGTACGAAGGTATCGTCCAGTAAGAAGCAATAAGCCAAAACCTAATAAACTCGTAAAAAGTAAACCACTGATAATAACCCACCACATGGACCAATGTGTCTCAGAATAGAGATGATCAGTATCTAAATAAAAAGTAAGTAGCCAATCCTGGTTTGCAAATTGAATGTGTTGGCTAAGTTTAGACTTCTCGTATTGAATTTCTTTACTACTATATAATAAAGTATTATCTTTAGCAGATTGTATCGTTAAGCCAATATTTTTTAGGTTTGCTTTTTGTAATATATTGTTAATAATCTGATTTAAAGGCGATGATATGTTGATAATACCGAGTAGTTCACCTTGTTTATTTTTATCTCTAAATACAGGCTTATAAATATTTAAGGTTTCATTTCTTATATAAGTTAAGGTAACTGTAGATGGGGGTTTATTGGCTAATTTAACAATATCAGTTGGGAATTCAATATTTGAAGCAACTGCCCGTACATTTTTAGTATTATATTTAATTTTTAATGTAGGTACTTTATTGCTAGGGCTTGCAGGTTTATATTCAAAAAAATTAATGCTATTAATTTCTGGTAAATCCTCTAAATATGATTGAGTAAAACGATTAAACTCATTCTTTTCAACAACTTTAGAACTCACATAGAAATTATAAATTGAACGAATAAAACGACTTTGCTGTAGCAGATTGTCGTTTAATCTATGATATATACTTAAAGAACTATCTAAAAACAACTGCTGATTGCGTTTAGCTTCAAGACTTAAAACATGAAAAAAGAAAAAAACTACAAAAATAAAAGATGCTATTAATGGAAGACTAAAAGTGAGCCTCCGTCTTTTCCATAGCGTGCTATCGGATGTAAAAATAGTCAACATGATGGGCGTAAAGATTAGAACGCCAATGGTATCGCCAACCCACCAACTTAACCAATTTAATGGAACTTCATTGGGGGAAATAATACCCGTAAAAAGCATAGCAGTAATGCCTATTGAAGCAGGTATTAAACAACTAATAGGGCCGCCTAATAGAAGAAACAAGACTATATCTTTATCTAAAATAAGATCACTAGGATAGCTAGAGTATTTTTTGATCAGCTTCATGCCTATATAAGCAAAAAGAGTTCCACCTGTGCCAGTAGCAATATAGATAGTCACTGATTGAGCATCGAAACCAAAGGCCCAAGCAGAAATACAAAAGTTACCAATAAAAATTCCAGGCCAGATTCTAGGCCCATATAGCAGCATAGATGCTAAAGCTATTCCTGCTGGAGGCCATACTGCACCCGCTTGGCTAGGAGGAACTGCTAATTCCAGCCCTAATAAACCAAATAAAAAATAAACAACTGCAATTGCAATGATCAACAGTATTGTAGATAGATACTTTTTTTGAGTTGTCACAGTTTGCATGCTTACTTTTGGTATAATAAAAGTTTAAAGGGTAGCTCTATTAATTCATAACTGGCAAAGAATAGCTTAAGCCGCACTTGCTCAGCCAGAATTAAGAGTGATTACCTAAATATAGTTGATAAGTATATAGGGACAAATAATATCATGCTAAAAGTAATTTCTAATTTTTTAATAGAAGATATATGGACATTATCCGATAAAGAACTATCAACTATTCAGTGTTTAGGTGTTAAAACTCTTAAAATTATATTACTTTCCTTACAAGGATTTAATCGTGATCTTTGTCAATTACGAGCGTCAGCTCTAACTTTATATACACTATTGTCAATTGTCCCTGTCATTGCTTTATTATTTGGTATAGCAAAGGGGTTCGGTTTTGAAAAAAGACTTGAATCAGAAATATTAGAGCAAGCTTCAGATCAAGATACTATGATGCTACAGTTGATTGAGTTTTCTCAAAATATGTTGTCGACAACTAAAGGAGGTGTTGTTGCTGGTATTGGTATCGTTGTATTGTTCTGGACAGTTATAAAAGTGATTGGCAATATTGAAGAATCATTTAACCACATCTGGAAAATAAAAAAGAATAGACCTTTAGGTAGAAAGTTAAGTGATTATTTATCGTTAATGATGCTAGCACCGGTATTGTTGATTGTTTCTAGTAGTATGACTGTCTTTATTAAAACTCAAATTACATGGCTTGTTGAAGTCATTCATTTACCTGCATTTGGAACTAAAGTAGTCCTTTATATAATGAGTTTTTCACCATTAGTGATTATGGCCTTATTATTTACCTTTGTTTTCCTATTTATGCCTAATAAGAAAATCAACATTAAGGCTGGAGTTATTGCAGGTATTACAACCGGGATTTTGTATCAAGCTGTTGCATGGGCTTATATATCCTTGCAGATTGGAGCATCTAGTTATAACGCAATTTACGGAAGTTTTGCCGCGTTACCTTTGTTTCTGGTTTGGTTACAAATAGTATGGATGGTTGTTTTATTTGGCTGTGAGATTTCATTCTATCTTCATAACTTTGAAAGTTATCAACATAATGAAAAATTCTCTGATATTAGCATTTCATTAAAAAAAACAATCGCCTTACAAGTTTGTCATTTAATTATCAAACATTTTGCCAATAGTAAAAAAGCACCTACCGCTGAGCAAATATCCCATACTTTGGTTTTACCTGTTTCTGTAGTCCAAAAAACATTGGCGTTCTTAATAACCGCCAATCTTATTGTCGAGTTAAAGGTTTTAGATGATGAGGATGTAATTTATCAGCCAGTTCAAGATATAAGCAGTATGACAAAGAAATTTATCGTTAATGCTTTAGAAAAAACTGGACGTAATTTCATCCCTGATATGACAGTGCATGATGAATTTATTAATGCAAAGCCTGAAGCAGAAGTCGTTTTATTAAAAGACATATAGACAAAGCGTAATTCTAATTATGAATTAATAGAGCTACGCTTAAGTCTAATACCAATCACAAAAAGTTTTTATTTTAACTTCCTCATCCTAGCCTCTCCAGCAGGAGAAGGAATAACAGACGAACTTATTGGGATTGGTATAAGGTGAGTTATTTATCTGAAAATGATTCTAATAAAGCTATTAGCCCATCTTCATCAATAATTGGAATATTTAACTCTTGTGCTTTAGTTAGCTTGGAACCTGCAGATTCTCCAGCAACTACACAGTTAGTTTTAGCAGAAACACTTCCTGAAACTTTTGCACCCAAAAGCTGAAGAGCAGCTTTTGCTTCATTACGCTTCATTTTGTTTAGCGTACCGGTTAAAACATAGGTTTTATCAAGCAATGGTAATTTCTTTTGTTCTTTAGGCACTAAAACGGGCCATTCAATACCTGCTGCAAGTAAAGCGTCAATAACTTCAAGATTATGTGTTTGGCGGAAAAAGTAATCTACATGTTTAGCAACAATTTCACCTACATCATCTACTTCTTGTAAAGAATCAATATCTGCACTTTTTAAAGCATCAAGTGTTAAATAATATTCTGCTAGATTTTTTGCTGTTGCTTCACCAACTTCTCGAATACCAAGGGCAAGTAAAAATTTTGCAAAAGTTGTTTTTTTTGAATTGTTTAGGGCATTAATTAAATTTTCTGCCTTTTTAGGCCCCATCCGTTCCAAACCAATTAATTGTTCTGATTTTAATACAAATAAATCAGCTGGGTTATTAATGAGCTTTTCATCGACTAACTGCTCAACAACTTTTTCTCCTAATCCATCAATATTCATTGCTTTACGTGATGAAAAATATTGAATAGCTTCTTTGCGTTGAGCTGCACAGTAAAGACCACCACTGCAGCGAGCAACAGCTTCACCTTCAATTTTTTCAATTTCTGATTTGCAGACAGGGCAGTTGCTAGGAAAAACTATAGTTTTAGGTGATAAGTTCTGTTCAGGCAGTGAGCGGGAAATTTGAGGGATAACATCAGCCGCACGTCGAACAACGACGGTATCGCCTATTTTTATTCCTAAGCGTTCAATTTCGTCATTATTGTGTAAGCTTGCTCGACTAATATTTACACCACCCACAAAAACAGGTTCTAAAATTGCGACAGGTGTAATAGCACCCGTTCGACCCACTTGAAACTCTACATCAAGTAATTTAGTTTGCTCTTCTTGAGCTGGAAATTTATGGGCAATTGCCCATCGGGGAGCGCGAGAGATAAAACCTAGTTGTTGTTGTAATTCAATATCATCTACCTTATAGACTATGCCATCAATTTCATAAGGGAGAGTGTCTCTAAGCGTTAAAATCGTTTGATAATAATCTAAACAACCTTGAAACCCTTGTTTAACTTCAATTTCATTAGTAAGGGGGAGCCCCCATTTTTTTAACTGCTGTAATCGTTGAAAATGACTATTCGCTAAATCACCATTATTCACTAGACCAATGCCATAACTAAAGAATGCTAATGGACGTTTGGCTGTGATTTTTGAATCTAATTGGCGTAGGCTTCCTGCTGCTGCATTTCTAGGGTTAGCAAAACTTTTTTCACCATTTTCGGAAGCTTTTTTATTATAGTTATTAAAAGCAGCCATTGGCATGACTACTTCACCCCTTATTTCAATAGTTTCAGGAATATTTTCGCCTTGTAATTGATGTGGAATGTTTTGAATAGTTTTAACATTATGCGTTACATCTTCACCAATACTTCCATCACCCCGTGTTGCAGCTCTAACTAAAATACCATTTTCATAAAGTAAACTAATTGCAAGCCCATCAAGTTTAGGTTCAGCACAAAAAGTAAGGTTTTCTGTTAGCGTTAAGCGGTTGTTCAATCGTTCAATAAAATCAGATAAATCTTCACCGTTAAAGACGTTATCCAAGGAAAGCATTGGGACTTCATGATTAACTTTTATAAATTTATCTAGAACAGCTCCACCCACTTTTTGAGTAGGGGAGTCTGGGGTTAAAAATTTAGGGTTTTCACTTTCTAGCTGTTTTAATTGTAGCAGTAGGCGATCATATTCAGAGTCTGTAATCGTTGGCGTGTCTAGCGAGTAATAATGGGTGTTATGTTGCTTAATTTGTTCGCGTAATAAGGTGATTTTTTCTTTTACAGGGTTTAACATCGATGCTTTTGCAATAAGGGCTAAAAAGTACAGTTATAAATTATGATAATTTTAACATGAGCCTATTTATAATTATGGTTTTTAGTTGTAAGTTTAAAGATAACTGCTAATATTTAACGCGATTAAGTACAATTCACCGAGATAACATATTGGAAGACGATATCACAACAGAGCTACGTGTTTTGCAAAGCCATTTGGATGGTATGCTTGATCGTGTTCAGCATAATAGTTTAACCTTAAAAAGGTTTCAGACTTTTGAGATGAGATTGCTTAATCTTAATTCATTAGCTGAAATGATTGACCAGCTATTATGTGATGCAAAATCTTTTTTTGATTTAGATGTGATTAGCTTTTGCTTGATTGATGAAAAAGCTGAAATAGCAGGATATCTAAGTGACGATGGGTATGATTACCTAAGTAACAAACAATTGATTTTATTAAATGATAATGAATTACTTAAGAGTACCTTTGGTTTATCTGCTACTCCGTTTTTAGGAACTTATAAACAATCTTGTTGTGCTGATTTTTTCCTACCCTTAGATAGAAAACCTGTTTCTGTCGCTATTATCCCTCTTAGACGAAGAGGTAAGTATTTAGGCTCTCTCAACTTAGGTAGTTTTGCACCCAACCGCTTTATTAATGACATGGCAACTGACTTTATTGAACATATGGTGTCAGTTGTTAGTATCTGTCTTGAAAATAATCTTAATTTTGAGATGATGCGTAGAACCAGTTTAATTGATACCTTAACAGGTGTTAATAATCGACGCTTTCTTGAGCAACGAATTGGTGAAGAGGTCGATAGAAGTCAGCGTAATGATGAGCCCCTTAGCTGCTTATTTTTAGATATAGATCATTTTAAATTAGTGAATGATACTTATGGGCACCAAGCTGGAGACTATGTGCTAGCAACGGTTGCAGGCATGATCAAAAAACAATTAAGAAGCAATGATGTATTAGCTCGCTATGGAGGGGAAGAGTTTGTCGCTTTGTTATCTAATATCCCAGAAGTTATGGCTGGAGATATAGCAGAAAGAATCCGAAAAAGTATTAAGGATCTCATTTTTACTTATAGTGAAAGCAAGATTAATGTAACAATTTCGATAGGCTTGTCTACTTATCAACCAGAGAAGGAATCATTAAAAACATCTGCTGAAGTTTCTACTCAATTAATTCATTCTGCTGATTCAGCATTATATGTTGCCAAGGAAAATGGCAGAGATAGAGTAGAAAAAGGTAATAAAATTGAAACTGTTATTACCCCTAGAATGGTTTCTTAAGTTTTACTGACCTAGCTCAATAAAAGCGACACTCTACTCTCAGAAATATTTTTTCGTGACTATCAATTAACCACCGCTTAAAGATAGTAAATATGTAGCCTTGATGTAGTGAAACGAAATCAAGGATAATCCTTGATTCCACTTTGTTTCATCAAGGCTACAAAAGCTTGACTTAATGGCATTGCCTTTTACCCAAAAGTATAACTCTGTAATTTACTTGTTTTTTATAATCTTGTGTTTTATAACAAATTAATATTGGTTCTCGAAACAACTTAAGTGGCTGGTAATATTGCAATATTAGTTTTTATTAAATAACTAGCTGGGAACCAATGAAAGTTATTGATACTATATGCACCTTTAATATGTTTTCTAGATAATTTATGGATGTTGTTATTTCACAAAATATGGTTTTAGAGGCTAAAGAATTATCGTGCATCAGAGATGACCGCATTTTATTTGAAGGTTTAAACTTTAAATTAAGCAATCATCAAGTATTGCTATTGGAAGGTAAAAATGGCAGTGGCAAAACTTCATTATTACGCATTATCTGTGGATTTAGAGAACAAGATTCTGGAGACCTTTTTTGGTGTGAGCAGAAAATAAAGGACAGTGAATATTTTTCAGAGATGGCTTATGTTGGTCATCTTGATGGTGTAAAAAAAGAACTTACTGTATTAGAAAATCTTAAAATGTCTTTATCACTTAGTCAAAAGGGGCGTTATTCTATTGATCAAGCGTTGGAAACAGTACATTTAGCGGGCTATGATGATTCCTTAGTTCAAACACTGTCTGCTGGACAAAAACGTAGATTATCATTAGCAAGATTATTGATAACCAAAAATACCTTATGGATACTTGATGAACCTTTTACTTCCATAGACAAGAGCGGAATAACCTTAATAGAATCACTAATGCACGAACATATTGTTGCGGGCGGGATGATAATCTTAACCTCTCATCACGACCTTGCTTTACATGAAGTTGATGTGCAAAAAATAAATTTATCCTTATGTCACTAATGTCCGCTTTTTTTGCCGTTATTCGGCGTGATTTAATTTTAGCTTTTCGCCGTCGTGCGGAAATTGCTAACCCACTATTTTTCTTTATTTTAGTTGTCACCTTATTTCCCTTAGGTGTGGGTGCAAACCCTAAATTATTACAAGCGATGGCACCTGGCGTTATCTGGGTATCTGCTTTGCTAGCTGTTATGTTGTCTTTAGATAGTTTATTTCGCTCAGATTTTGATGATGGCTCACTGGAACAAATGTTATTAAGTCCCCATCCATTAACAATTCTAGTTCTGGGGAAAATTATTGCTCATTGGTTAGTAACAGGATTACCTTTATTAGTTGTTGCTCCATTGTTAGCAATTTTTTTAGGGTTACCTGAACAAGCTTTGGGAACTTTACTAATAACCTTGGTCTTAGCTACACCAGTTTTAAGTTTAATAGGTTCAATTGGTGTTTCTTTAACCGTTGGACTTAGGCGTGGCGGGATGATTATCTCGCTATTAGTGTTACCACTCTATGTACCCGTGTTAATTTTTGCCAGTAATGCTGTTGAGATGGCAGGAAATGGTTTAGCTGTTGATGCTCAAATTAATATTTTGGTCGCTATTTTTTTTATGTCAGCTGTTTTAGCGCCACTACCAGCTGCCGCGGCTTTAAGAATGAGTGTTAATTAATTTTTGTGACTATATACAAGCCACTGGTTAGTTATAAATGTAGAGCGGACTTTAGTCCGCAATAGTATTGTAGATACTACATTTATGGCGGACTAAAGTCCGCTCTACAGTTCACTGATTAATTTATTAAATCAACCTGTGGTAAGTTAATAGCCATGTTAATTTTTATCCACTTAGATTTATAGAAGCTAAGACTTCTATTATTTTTTTAACAACTTTTGATCAATTTATGTCCATCATTCCAGCATTTATCGTTCGTTTTTATCACAAAACAGCTTCTCCTCCTTTTTTTTACAATCTAAGTAACAAGTTACTTCCTTGGTTCACCGGTATCTTTCTTATATTATTGGGCTACGGTTTATATGCTGGATTGTATTTAGCCCCAACCGATTATCAACAAGGGGATAGTTATAGAATTATCTATGTCCATGTTCCTGCTGCTTGGATGTCACTTTTTATTTACGTGGTGATGGCCGTTGCAGGTGCAATTTCACTTATCTGGCGGATGAAAATTGCAGATGTAGTGTTAATTAGTAGTGCTCCTATTGGTGCCAGCTTTACTTTTATTGCTTTAGTAACAGGTTCTTTATGGGGAAAACCCATGTGGGGAACTTGGTGGGTATGGGATGCCCGATTAACTTCTGAACTAATATTATTATTCCTATATTTAGGTGTAATTAGTCTTTACGGGGCAATTGAAGATAAACGTACAGCTTCCAAAGCGGTCGCCATTTTAGCTTTAGTTGGTGTAGTTAATATTCCTATTATTCATTATTCAGTTCAATGGTGGAATACCTTGCATCAAGGGCCTACTGTTACAAAAATGGATAAACCTTCTATCCATCTTGATATGTTAATTCCTCTATTAGTTATGGCAACGGCATTTAAATTTTATTATGCAATTGCAATGCTACAAGTAGCACGAGTTGAAATTTTAATCAGGGAACAAAATACCCAGTGGGTTAAAAAACTAGTGGAGAATAAATAATGAATAGCTTTGCTGAATTTTTAGCGATGGGTGGCTATGGTTTTTATGTCTGGACCTCTTATGGTATTGCTTTCGTAGTGTTAATACTAAATGTCATAGTACCGATGTTTCAAAGAAAAAAGTTTTTACGTGAATTAGCCTTAAAACAAAAACGAGCTAAATAATGACTCCAGTTAGAAGACAACGACTTATCCTTATTTTATTAATGGTTGCAGGTGTGGGAGCAGCTGCAACATTTGCTTTAAAAGCCTTTAATGAAAATTTAATGTACTTTTTTTCCACTACAGAAGTTGCTGAAGGAAAAGCACCTAAAGATGCAAAGTTCCGTTTAGGTGGAATGGTTGTTAATGGCAGTATAGCGCGTCCCGATAGAGGTATTATGGTGCGGTTTGATCTGACAGATTACAACAAACAGGTCACTGTTGAGTATTCTGGAATCCTACCTGATTTATTTAGGGAGGGGCAGGGTATTGTTGCAAATGGGCGTTTAAATGAAGCGGGTATTTTTGTTGCAGAAGAGGTATTAGCCAAACATGATGAAAACTATATGCCCCCAGAAGTGGCCGAAAGTTTAAAAAAAACCGAACAACTCAAATCTGAGAAATAGGGAAAGAATATGATTGCTGAACTAGGTCACTTTTGCTTGATTATTGCTCTCTCTATGGCGGTGATACAAGGGGTACTTCCTATTTTTGGAGCTTATCGCTCAATTAATGGATGGGTTGCTGTTGCTCGACCAGCCGCTTATGGACAACTATTGTTCATGTTGCTTTCGTATGCTTGTTTAACGTATGCCTTTTTAGTACATGATTTCTCAGTTGCTTATGTAGCACATAACTCTAATACGGCATTACCAACACTTTATTTAGTTTCAGGTGTATGGGGAGCGCATGAAGGCTCTTTACTTTTATGGGCGCTTACTTTATCAATTTGGACAGGCTTAGTTGCTTATTTCAGTAAAAATATTCCTGAAACAACAATGGCTCGTGTACTGGGTGTATTAGGTTTAGTCAGCATTGGCTTTATCTTATTTTTATTATTTACTTCAAATCCCTTTGAACGATTATTCCCTGCACCACTGGAAGGGCGTGATTTAAACCCCTTATTACAAGACCCTGGTTTAGCTATTCATCCACCTATGCTTTATATGGGGTATGTAGGGTTTTCAGTTGCTTTTGCTTTTTCTATAGCCGCTTTATTAGAAGGTAGGCTAGATGCTGCTTGGGCAAGGTGGTCTCGACCATGGACTAATCTAGCTTGGATGTTTTTAACGATTGGTATTGCTTTAGGTAGTTGGTGGGCTTATTACGAACTAGGTTGGGGTGGCTGGTGGTTTTGGGATCCAGTAGAAAATGCTTCATTTATGCCATGGTTAGTGGGGACGGCATTAATCCATTCACTTGCGGCAAGTGAAAAGCGAGGCGTATTTAAAACATGGACAGTATTATTAGCTATCTTCGCTTTTTCATTAAGTTTATTAGGCACATTTCTTGTCAGATCAGGCGTTTTAACTTCTGTTCATGCTTTTGCTAGTGACCCTACTCGTGGTTTATTTATCTTAATATTTCTTGCTGTAGTAGTGGGTGGTTCTTTATTGCTTTATGCCATTCGAGCGCCACAAGTTAAAAGTAGTGTTAGTTTTGAGCTAGTTTCAAAAGAATCTGCTTTATTACTTAATAATGTTTTATTAGTGGTGACTGCAGCCACTATTCTATTAGGTACTCTTTATCCTTTAGTGATCGACGCTTTAGGAATGGGAAAAATATCAGTAGGTCCTCCGTATTTTAATGCTGTGTTCATACCCTTAATGGCACCTCTAGCTTTTGCTGTTGGTATTGGCATGTTAATACGCTGGAAAAAAGATGACTTAAAAATATTAAGCTGGCGCTTAAAAGGGTTAATGGCTTTTACTTTAACTGCTGGTTTTTTAATTCCTTTAATAATGCCTTTTTATTCATGGAGTGCAGGATTAGGAACATCACTTGCCTTATGGACAGCTGCAACAGTCGCATTATCATTTAAAGATAGGCTAGGTCAGCAAGGTCTAAGTTGGCAACGCCTTACCTCTATTCCTGCAAGCTTTTATGGTATGACGGTTGCTCATTTAGGTATTTCAGTTTTTGTAATAGGCATTACTTTTACTTCTATCTATAGTATTGAAAAAGACGTAAAAATGGTACCAGGTGATAAATTAGATATGGCGGGGTATGTTTTTGAATTTCATGGCGTTAAAGTTACTGAAGGACCAAATTATATCGCGAAGGAAGGATCTTTAACTGTCAGTTACGATGGTGAAGTCATTGCCCAATTAGATCCTCAAAAAAGGGAATATAGAGTTCAAAAAATGCCCATGACAGAAGCAGCTATTGATGCAGGTTTATTTAGAGATTTATTTGTTGCTATTGGTGAACCATTAGATGACCAAGGCGCTTGGAGTTTAAGAGTTTATTACAAATCATTTATTCGTTGGATATGGTTAGGCGCTTTGTTTATGGGAGCTGGTGGCCTAATAGCAGCCAGTGATAAACGATACCGTAAAGCAAACAAGGAGCCAGTTAATGTTTAAATATCTAGCGCCTTTAGTGCTATTTATAGTAATGGCTATTTTTTTGGCATTGGGCTTAAATTTAAACCCTAGAGATATTCCCTCACCCTTAATTAACCAAGCTGCGCCAGATTTTTCATTACCTGTTTTGGGGCAAACGGGAAGAGTCCTAACTAAAGATGCATTAATAGGTGATGTGTGGATTTTTAATGTCTGGGCTTCTTGGTGTGGATCATGTCGTATTGAACATCCTATTTTTAATCAGTTAGCAAAAAAGAAACTGGTTACCTTAGTAGGGTTAAATTACAAAGATGAACCTGAAGCGGCTAAACAATGGTTGGCTCAACTAGGTAATCCTTATGATATTAGTGTGATGGACCAAGAAGGACGTACAGGTATTGATTATGGTGTTTATGGAGTACCTGAAACCTTTATTATTGATAAAAAAGGTATTGTTCGATACAAACATACAGGGCCTGTAGAAGTATATGATATGCAAAACACACTTATTCCACTTATTAAGCAACTACAGGCTGAAATATAATGAATTTTATAAAAAGCTTGGTTTTATTGCTGCTTTCAATGGCAAGCTACACAGCTGTCGCAGTAGAGTATCGAAAATTTGATCAGCCAGAACAAGAAGCTGTTTATAAAGTACTTATTGAGGAGTTACGCTGTCTCGTTTGTCAAAATCAGACTATTGCAGATTCTAATGCTGAGCTGGCTCAGGATTTACGTAGACAAGTGTATGAAATGCTTCAGCAAGGAAAGTCTAAAGATGAAATTGCTGAGTTTATGACTCAACGCTATGGCGATTTTGTTTTATACAATCCCCCCTTTAAAGCCAAAACTGGATTGTTATGGATTGGCCCTGTTGTGTTTTTGGTTATTGGTTTAGTCATGTTATTTTTATTTACTCGAAGAAAAAGAAATACTCAGAATATTAAGTTAACTGAGGAAGAGATAAAGCAAAAAACAAAAATAAGAAATTTACTAAATGATGAGGCCGAGCAATGAATGCAGTCTATTGGAGTTGTGTAGTCGTTTTAATAATCATTGCCTTGGCTATCCTACTTCCTCCTTTATGGAAAAAAAGAGAAATTGAAGATGCTGATTCGGATCAAAGAAATATTAATATTGCTCAAGATCGAGCCAAAGAACTTAAAGCCCAGTTACAAGCAGGTAATTTAACCCAGCAAGACTATGATGAACAGTATGGTGAATTAGAGCTAACACTGGGTGATGATTTAGATATTCAACAGCAACAAAGTCAAGCATCATCACAAGGACGGTGGGTTATCCCCGTTATTGCCTTATCTATCCCTTTATTTTCAGTATTATGCTATTTTTCATTAGGTGAACCTGATGCTTTAATTAAAGCTGAAATGAAACAGCCTCAAGCTCAAGCGGTTGCGCAAGGTCAGGCAGGACAAGATATAAATGCCATGGTTGTTCAATTGGCCCAACGATTAAAAGAAAACCCCAATAATGCTAAAGATTGGATTATGCTAGGGCGATCTTTTAAATATTTAAAGCAATTCCAATTAGCTGCAAATTCATTTAAAAAAGCCTATGAAATATTAGGTGATGAACCTGAAGTCTTACTTCATTATGCTGATGCATTAGCCATGGTTAATAATGGAAGCTTATCGGGAAAACCAGCAGAACTTGTGTTTAAAGCATTAGAAAAAGTGCCTGATGATGTGACTGGCTTATGGTTGGCAGGTATGGCTAAAGCTGAAGAACGTGATTTTGTATCAGCTTTAAAGCATTGGGATAAATTACAAGGCATATTGCCTAAAGGCTCTGAGCCATATAAACAAGTTAGTAAATTAATCGTTACTGTACAACAGCAAAACTCAACAGATAAACCTATACAGAATGCTGAGGTATCAACTAGCGAAACAGCAGCTACTATCAGTATTGAGGTTCAAGTAGATTTATCTGCCACTATTAAGGATAAAGTTGCTAGTACTGATACGGTGTTTATTTACGCAAAAGCATTGACTGGCCCACCTATGCCACTAGCTATTGTTCGTAAACAAGTAAATGATTTACCCATCTCAGTTACTTTAGATGACAATATGGCTATGATGCCAACGATGAAACTCTCTAACTTTAAAGCTGTAAAGGTTATGGCTAGAGTATCTAAGTCAGGATCAGCAATGCCTCAAAAAGGTGATTTTGTTGGCTCTGTTGATTTAACTCAATTGCTAGAAAATCAATCCGTTGTTATTGTTATAAACGAACAAATATAAAAGATATGGACCAGTCAATAAAATTCGACCTTGATTTAATTCACCGCTATGACAAAGCTGGTCCACGATATACTTCATATCCAACTGCATTAGAGTTGCACGAAGGCTTTGCTGATAAAGAGTATCGTCAGCATATAGAAAAATCCAATACAGCTGGGGGTCCGTTATCACTGTATTTCCATATTCCTTTTTGCGATACCGTTTGTTTTTATTGTGCATGTAATAAAATCATAACTAAAAATAGAAAACATTCAGAGCCTTATTTAGAAAACCTATTTAAAGAAATTGCTATGCAAGGTTCATTGTTTGATAACACTCGCGCAGTAAATCAATTACATTGGGGTGGAGGAACGCCTACATTTTTGAGTTTTGATCAAATGAAAGCTTTGATGGATACTACACGCCAATATTTTAATCTTAGAGATGATGATAAAGGCGAGTATTCTATAGAAGTTGATCCTAGAGAAACAAACGACCAAACAATTGCTCAATTACGTGAGTTGGGCTTTAATCGTATTAGTTTAGGTTTACAAGACTTTAATCCTGCAGTACAAAAAGCCGTCAATCGCATTCAAACAGAGGAACAAACTTTTGCTGTTTTGGAAGCATCTCGAAAGCATGGCTTTAGATCAACTAGCATAGATTTGATTTATGGTTTACCACTACAAACGGTTAAAACTTTTGAAGAAACATTAGATAAAGTTCTATCTGTGTCTCCTGACCGGTTTTCAATCTTTAATTATGCTCATATGCCGACAAAGTTTAAAACCCAAAGGCAGATTAATGATGCAGATATGCCAACTCCAGAAGTTAAATTAGATATACTTCAAATGATGGGGAATAAGTTAATTCAAGCAGGTTATGTCTATATCGGAATGGATCATTTTGCAAAACCAGATGATGAACTAGCAATCGCTCAACGAGAAGGGAATTTGTATAGAAACTTTCAAGGCTATTCTACACATTCAGATTGTGATTTAGTTGGTATGGGAGTTACATCAATAGGCAGAGTAGGGGATGCTTATATTCAAAATGTTAAAACATTGGATGAATATGATGCTTTGATTAAACAAGATAAATTGCCTGTATTTAAAGGTGTTGATTTAAATGAAGATGACAAATTAAGACGAGCGGTTATTACTCACTTAATATGCCATTTTGAATTGAATTTTAGTGATATCGAAAAACAATTTAACATTACTTTTGCAGATTATTTTGCCACAGAATTAGGTAATTTACAGGCAATGCAGACTGATGGTTTATTACGTTTAACTGATCAAGGGATTCAGGTTCAAACGGCAGGGCGATTATTAATTAGAAACATTTGTATGATTTTTGATATCTATTTAGCTAAAAAACAGCAACAGTTTTCTAAGGTTATATAAATAAAATCAAGCTATTAAATGCAATAGCAATTTTCTTCATCATAGCTCTGGTATAATCAATCAATTTTTGATTAGGCAATACTTATGGCTAGCGATAGTTTTTCAACTCTTTCAATCTCTAGCGCGCAAATTGCTAATCTAGACTCTCTCGGCTATAAAAAAATGACTGCTGTTCAAGCACAAGGTTTACCCTCTGTTCTGGAAGGTAAAGACCTTATTGCAAGAGCAAAAACAGGGAGTGGAAAAACTGCGGCATTTGGTATTGGCTTACTAGAGAAAATAAATCCTCGATTTTTTGGTGCTCAAGCATTAATCCTTTGCCCTACACGTGAATTAGCAGACCAAGTTGGTAAAGAAATTCGTAAACTAGCGCGTTGTATTCCTAATATTAAAGTTGTTTTGTTATGCGGGGGGAAACCTTTTGGCTTTCAAAAAGCTTCACTAGAACATGGTGCTCACATTATTGTTGGAACACCTGGTCGTATTCAAGATCATTTAAACAGAGAAACTTTAGTACTTGATGGTTTAAAAACCTTAGTATTAGACGAAGCCGATAGAATGTTAGATATGGGTTTTTCTGAAGTTATCAATGAAATTATCGACGAAACACCAAAAAACCGCCAGACACTACTTTTTTCTGCTACTTATCCAAATAGTATCGAAAAAATGTGTGCATCTATTTTACAAAATCCTGTCACAGTAAGTGTAGAGTCAGAACACCAAACCAGTGTTATTGAACAAGTGTTCTTTAAAGTTAAAGAACATGAGCGTAATGATGCATTGTTAGCCTTATTTGAACATTACCAACCAGAAACAACCGTCGTTTTTTGTCATACAAAAATACAATGTGATGAAGTCGCACGATTTTTAGAAGGTCATGAAATTGAAGCACTTGCTATTCATGGTGATTTGGAACAACGCGATAGAGATCAGGTTTTAATCCGCTTTGCTAATAAGAGTTGTTCTGTTTTAGTCGCAACTGATGTAGCTGCTCGTGGCTTAGATATAAAATCATTATCAGCTGTTGTTAACTATGAATTACCGAGAGACCCTGACATTTATGTACATAGAATTGGAAGAACAGGTAGAGCTGGGGAAAAAGGAATAGCCTTAAGCCTATTTATCAATTCAGAAAAAATGCGTGTAAATGCTATTGAAGACTATCAAGACAAACCTTGTCAGCTACAAAATATTGATAGTTTAAGCCGTGATGCAAAGTTTAGTGTTCACCCAACAATGGCTACGATGCAAATTGATGTGGGTCGAAAAAACAAAATTCGTCCTGGTGATATTTTAGGCGCTCTTACAGGTGATGCAGGGCTATCAGGTTCACAAATTGGTAAAATAGATATTTTTGATATAGCCAGTTATATCGCTATTGACCGTAAAGCTTTACGACAAGTTCTTGATTACTTTGCTAACGGTAAAATAAAAGGGAAATTAGTAAGAGCTCGAATGATTAGTTAAAAATAAAGCTCTTAACGTAGGAGGGGCCTTTGGCCGCGATAGCTCTTGATCTTGTTCTAATCTCAGCCAAAGGCTCCTCCTACCAACAAGATAACACTAATTTTTATTAACCTGTGGATTGTAAAGAATACACTTAAATAATCAAACACTATGAGTACAGAAAAAGAATTACAAACACGTAGCGAGTCAAAATGTGAGTTATGCTCATCAACAGAAGATTTAAATGTGTATGAAGTCCCACCTACATCAAATGGTAGTGCTGATGAATCAATCCTGATTTGTCAAACTTGCCAAAGCCAGATAGATAACCCAGATAAAGTTGATTTACATCACTGGCATTGCTTAAATGACAGTATGTGGAGTCAAGTACCTGCAGTACAAGTTGTTGCTTGGCGAATGCTTACTCGTTTAAGTACTGAATCCTGGGCTCAGGACTTATTAGAAATGCTGTACCTTGATGATGAAAACCTAACATGGGCACAAGCAACAGGTGAGGGCGTTAGTGATGAAGATACCATTAAACATATAGATAGTAATGGAGCTGTTTTAGTTGCTGGTGATACAGTGACTTTGATTAAGGATTTAAATGTAAAAGGTGGTGGCTTTACTGCAAAAAGAGGAACCGCTGTAAGAGGGATTTCATTAGTTGCTGATAATGCTGAACAAATAGAAGGGCGGGTTAGTGGTCAACAAATAGTTATTTTGACTAAGTTCGTTAAAAAATAAAACTAAAAATTTACATTATCTACGTTATGAACATTTGGACTACAAACTTAAGACGGGACAGCATAAAGAAAAAGAATAATAATGAAGAAGAAAATGTATGATTTCTCCTCACCCAACCCTCTCCTTCAGGAGAGGGCTTAAGAGCGTAGGTTCTTGTTTTAAAGCCCTCCCTTGATGGGGAGGGTTGGGTGAGGAGAAATAGAATGATTCTCTTCCACATAATTCTTTTTCTCTATACTGAAATTAGATAAACTGTCCCGTCTTAAATAGGTAGCCAAGATTCAAACTACGGTCGTTTAGTTCGTAGTTTAGAAATTCAAGAAATATAAAACAAGGAAAATACTGTTGGAAACTTATGCGCTTTATAGTTATGCATCAGCAACAATTGCTTATATTTTATTGCTTGGATTAATTCTTATTCATATAAATAAAAGTGATTTTGGTAAGGTTAGTGCTGTAGCAGTATTATGCAGCATTGTATGGACAGCCTATACGGTTTTTGTCTTACAAAATGATTCATTTTATATACAAGATATCTTTCCTGTTGAATCAATCCGAAATCTAGCCTGGTTTTTTTTACTAGGTGCCTTTATTTCCAAACAGCAATTTGATAATAAATATTACTTTTTAAAAGCTAACTGGAAAATAGCGATTATTGTATGTTGTATTCTAAGTATTGTTGCATTAGAGTTTCTAGCAGATTTACGCTATCCCTTCCAACAATTTATCGGCTTTGATTTTAGACCCCTTGTCCATATTAGCTTTTCACTAGTCGGATTAATCTTAATAGAACAGCTATATCGTAATGCTGCGCAAGAGCAACGTTGGGCAATAAAGTTTATATGTATAGGTCTAGCCGTAATTTTTGCTATTGATTTTGTATTTTATAGTAAATCATTACTATTCAATCAATTAGATTCATTGCTATGGCAATTAAGGGGGGTCGTTAACCTTATTGCAATCCCGTTATTAGCTATATCACTACAACGGTTGAATCAAAACCAAATTAAAATACAAGTATCAAATAAAATAATATTTCATAGTACCGTACTATTAGGAGCGGGCGTATACCTGCTTATTATGTCTTCAGTCGGTTACTATATTAAAATATATGGTGGTAACTGGGGAGCAATAGCTCAAGTTAGTTTTATTTTCTTAGCTATAATCTTATTACTAGTTTTTTTCATTTCTGGAAAAATACGTGCATTAGCAAAAGTCTATTTTAGTAAACATTTTTATCAACAGCGTTATGATTACCGTGATGAATGGATTAAATTAAGTAAGAAAATTGCAGAACTAGATAACTTAAATGATTTAACCCACCTTATTGTTAAAACTATGGCCAATATTGTCGATAGCTCAGCAGGGGGGTTATGGGTTAAAAATAGCCAAGGGGATTATTATCTTACCGCTGATTTAAGTTTAGGAAACAATAGTAAACAGCGGGTCAATAAAAACGATAATTTAATAACATTTATATCAAAAAAACAATGGGTTATAGATTTTGTTGAATATTTTAATGATCCTGATGTCTATGCAGGCCTTGAGTTGGATAAATGGTATACTGAATTTGAAGATATTTGGTTAATAATTCCTCTAATCCAGAAGAATACTTTAGAAGGTTTCGTTGTTCTTACTCAACCACGCGTTTCCAGACAAATTGATTGGGAAGATCATGATTTGTTAAAGACATCAGGTATGCAACTTGCTAATGCTTTAGCTCTTACTCAGATAAGTGATGATTTAAGTCGTTCAAGGCAGTTTGAAGCTTATAATCGTTTTTCAGCCTTTTTAGTGCATGACTTAAAAAACTTAGTTGCACAAATATCATTAATAGTTAAAAACTCAGAGAAACATAAAAGAAACCCTGAGTTTGTTGATGACTCTATAGAGACGCTAGAAAATGTGGTTACAAAGATAGACCATATTCTTGGCCAGTTAAAAAAAGGGAATATTTTAGAAACTAACGACTCAAAAATAGATTTATCTAACATAATATTAGATGTTATTTTACAACAGTCCTCTAACACCCCAGCTGTCACAGTAAAAGAAGATGATAATTCATATTGGGTTGTTGCCGAAAAAGAAAAAATGACTGCTATACTTGGTCATTTAGTACAAAATGCTCAAGAAGCAACTGAAGATACAGGAACAGTTAAAATTGAACTATCAAACAAAGACACAGATATTATAATAAAAATAATTGATTCTGGATCTGGAATGGATGAAAAATTCATACAGCAGCGCTTATTCAAACCTTTTGATACAACAAAAGGTAATGCGGGGATGGGGATAGGTGTTTATGAAGCCCAAGAATATATATTGCAGCAATCAGGGAAAATTGATGTGATAAGTGAAGTAGGGAAGGGATCAACATTTATCATATCTCTACCAGAAGCAGTTTAGTTGTTAGTTAAAAATACATAAGCTTGCTTAATTGTTCTATTATTACTATACATCATTGAAAGTACGAGTTTAGAAAAGTATATGGAAACAAAGAAAGTATTGCTTATAGTTGAAGATGATCCTGGTCTCCAAAAACAGCTAAAATGGAGTTTTGATGATTATCAAACAATCATTGCTGGTGATAGAGAGGAAGCGATCACAGCATTAAGACGGTTTATGCCCAGTGTAGTTACTTTAGATTTGGGACTACCACCAGACCCTACAAATGCAAGCGAAGGTCTAGCAACATTAAAACAGATTTTACAACTGGCGCCAGAAACAAAAGTAATCGTTGTAACTGGAAATGATGAAAGAGACAATGCCATAAAAGCTGTAGCAATGGGTGCCTATGACTTTTATCAAAAGCCTGTTGACCTAGATGTTCTAAATCTAATTATAGATCGTGCATTTCAGTTAGAACAATTGCAAAAAGAAAACTTAATATTAAATAAGAATATTGAGGAACCATTAAAAGGTATTATTGCAACCAGTGAAAAGATGCAAGAATTATCTAAAATGATAGAGAAAATTGCACCTACCGATGCGACTACTTTACTATTAGGCGAAAGTGGCACCGGAAAGGAAGTTTTAGCTAAAGCCATTCATAATTTAAGCTACCGATCTAAAAAACCTTTTATTGCTGTTAATTGTGCTGCAATTCCTGATAATCTGTTAGAAAGTGAATTATTCGGATATGAAAAAGGAGCATTTACAGGTGCAACAAAGCAGACTAAAGGAAAAATAGAATATGCTGAAGGAGGAACTTTTTTCCTTGATGAAATTGGGGATTTACCTTTTTCACTACAAGCAAAGTTACTCAGGTTTATTCAAGAGCGAAAAATTGAACGATTAGGAGGGCGACAAGAAATTCCTGTTGATGTTCGTATTATTTGCGCTACTCACCAAAATATTCAAAAACAAATTGATGAAGGTGAGTTTAGAGAAGATTTGTATTATCGTATTAACGAAATTAGTGTTGATATTCCACCATTAAGAGAGAGAGACGACGATGCAATTGTTATTGCCACAGCCTTATTAAAACGCTTTAGTGATGAAAATAACAAAAATATCAAAGGCTTTAGTCAACAAGCAGCACAGTTAATTGAAAATTATCCTTGGCCCGGTAATATACGTCAATTAGAAAATAAAATAAAAAGAGCCGTGATAATGGCTGATGATTCGATATTGACGCATGAGGATTTAGATTTAAATCTAGATGATAAATCTACTGAAGAAGAAATCCCTTTAAACTTAAAAAAAGTTAGAGAAGTAGCAGAAACAGCAGCTATTAAACGAGCACTTGCATATTCAAATAACCATGTATCAAATGCTGCAAAATTATTAGGTGTTACTCGCCCAACGCTATACTCATTGTTTAGCAAATATGGCATTGAGGTTTAAGGCACCAATGATCAGTCTTTGGTGCTTTCCCTAAACAACGTATTATCAAAGGATATAAAGGGGAAGTGTTCTAAACAAGTAACTATAAAAAATAGATACTTGAATAACATTAACAAC
>CAJVYL010000024.1 GCA_913009265.1 uncultured Methylococcales bacterium | reverse complement strand
ATAATTTTGCTTTTGGTGGAATCAATACATCATTGATATTTAAGAAGCTATAATTGATTTTATATTTAGGTAGGAGGAGTATATTGGCCGCGACTGCTCTTGATCTTGCCTCGGTCGCGGCCAATAGGCCTCTCCTACCAATAGAAACAACTCAAGAATCTACTGAATTTTTATAAACCTATGAAGCAGGACTTTATCCTCCAAAACTGGAGCGTTTGGCCACCTTTAGATAAAGAAGTGGATGAACAATTAATACAGCAACAAAGACTTTCTGTTTTACCGAAAATGTTAAAACGTCGCTTAAGTCCTTTGGCTCGTATCGTTTTTACTGCCGCTATTCCATGTCTACAAGAAAACAAGCAAGTTCCCACCGTATTCAGCTCAACGCATGGTGAATTAGCTAAATCCTTAAAGATGATGGAAATGATTGAAGCAGGTGAAGACATCTCTCCTACGGCTTTTAGTCTCTCAGTCCATAATGCAATTGCAGGTTTATTCTCCATCGCATTTAATAACCAAACTGAAAGTACGGTAGTTGCAGCAGGGGAAGAGGGGATTGCAGCTGCATTTATTGAAGCTGCTGGGATACTACAAGAAGGTGCAGAACAAGTGCTAATAGTGTTCTATGATGAACCTTTACCTCAATTTTACCCAGCTGCACCCTTCAAACTCTCGACAGAAAAAAGTTGTGCCGTTGCCTTATTACTTGCAAAAACAGGCTTGGGTACAGCCATACAGTTAAGTCAGCAACAGAGTAAAACAAATGATGGTGAGCAAGCTCTGCAATTGCCTTTGTTAGTTCAGTTTCTTTCTAGTCAGCAAAATAAATTGCAGTTAAATACGCATAGACACTGCTGGTGCTGGGAAAAAGGATGAATTATTATTGGCGATTATTTGCTACTGGTTTAAGTTTTACTGTTTTTGGTTTAGGTGGAATCCTTTTATGGCTTCTAGTTTTTCCTTTTTTGAACTTGTTTGTTTCAGATAAGCAAAAAAAAACACAATATGCTCAATGGTGCGTGCATAAAAGTTTTTATTGCTTTATTGGTTTGATGTTTAGACTCGGTATTATGACTTATGAGATTAAAGGCCTAGAAAAATTAAATAAACCAGGACAGTTGATTATTGCAAATCATCCAACGCTAATTGATATAGTTCTTTTGATTAGTAGAATCCCAGCGACAAATTGTATAGTTAAAGAAAAGTTATGGCATAATCCTTTTACTCGAGGGCCTGTCATAAATGCAGGCTATATAAGTAATGGTGATCCTGAACTAATGATTAGCCAAAGTGTAGACAGGTTAAAATCAGGTGCTAGCATGATTATTTTTCCTGAAGGCTCACGAAGCGTACAAGGGAAAGATTATAAATTTCAGCGTAGTGCCGCTAGAATTGCTTTGCAAGCAAATGCTCGTGTTACCCCTGTTTCTATAAATTGTTACCCCAACACTTTAACTAAAGCAGAAAAGTGGTACCAAATACCGAAACAAGCATTTCATTTGTCGATGCAGGTGGGAGATGATATGGTACTTGACGAATTTTTAGAGATTAAACCACAAACAATTGCTGTTCGGCGGTTTAATCGCTATTTACAGGATTATTTTACTCAAAAAAGAGAGGGCGATGAGCCGAATGGAAAATGAATTAAAACAATTAATCATTGATTCTCTGGATCTGGAAGATTTAAGTATTGATGAAATTGATAATGAGGAAGCTCTATTT
Organism: uncultured Methylococcales bacterium; assembly: GCA_913009265.1. Lineage (GTDB taxonomy): Bacteria > Pseudomonadota > Gammaproteobacteria > Methylococcales > Methylomonadaceae > QPIN01. The sequence goes on along the minus strand of CAJVYL010000024.1, from coordinate 22,213 downwards.
AATGAGGGTTTAGGGCTAGATTCTATTGATGCTCTTGAACTGGGCTTAGCTATCAGAAAAAAATATAATGTGCGTATTGATGCAGAAAAAGATGATGTGATTAAAATCTTTGCTTCGGTATCTGCATTAGCTAGTTTTATTGAATCTGAACAAAAGAGAGATGCATGAAAACTAAGGAAGATGTATTACAACTGATCAAGCAAATTATGCTGGAAATGTTTGAGATTGAAGAAGAGTTAGTAACTCTGGATGCTCGTTTAAATGAAGATTTAGACTTTGATAGTATTGATGCTGTCGATATGATTGTAAAACTTAAAGAAATAACAGGAAAAGCGGTCAAGCCCGAAGATTTTAAAAACTCACGAACAATTAATGATGTGGTGGAATCTGTATATACTTTAATTCAAGATTAAATGGCTTTACTCATTAATGGGGTACTTGGGGCACTAATTATCTTATACCCCATTGCTGTTTATTTTGGCATTCAGTATATGCAGCCGTGGAAAATTGCAGCCTTTTTACTATTGATACTTTGTATAAGGTTTGTGATTAGTAAATTTAAGGCCAGAGTTGATAATAGCTGGAATAGACACTTGTTAGTGCTAGGGATAGTTTATTGTGTATTTGCTATTTGGATGAATAACACAATCTCTCTATTGTTTTATCCTGTGCTTATTAGTTTTAGTCTTTTAATGATTTTTGCTACTAGTCTGTTTTTCCCTCCCCCCATTATTGAACGTCTAGCTCGACTTCAGCACCCTAATCTACCCGAACAAGGTATTCGATATACCCGAAGAGTTACTCAAGTTTGGTGTCTGTTTTTTTTAATTAATGGCTGTATCGCTTTAGTGACAGCAATATGGTGTAGTTTTGCTGTGTGGAGTTTGTATAACGGATTTATTTCTTATTTACTGATGGCAGCAGTAATGGGAATTGAATATCTGGTACGCATAAAAACGCAGGCGCATTTAAAATAGCAGATAAAATGAAAAAGGCGAATGATTAAAATTAAAAAAGCACTGTTCCCTTATCACTTTGTATGTTTAGAAAGATAGGCTTATATGATTGCTAAGCTCTCAAGTTATTTAATTGATTCAGATTCTAAAGACCTGGATATTGCATTTTATAATGGCGAATTAATTAAATTTGCTGCTTTCAAACAAGATGTTTGTCAATTGATTCCACAATTGATGGAAGTAGAGCAGGATAATATTGCCGTTTATTATGATCAAGCCTATTCTTTTGCTGTTCATTTATTTGCAATATTACACAGCAATAAAAAAGTTTGGATTGCTGCAAATAATACACAGGCAACGGCTGATAAGTTAAAGCAACAAGATTGTGTATTATTGGGGGAATGGCAAGGTAAGGAATTGCTATTAGTAGAGTCTAGAGGTAAGGAAAATTCTCACCTCACTGCACTTGATATTAATAAGCAGCAGTTAGTTATTTTTACTTCAGGTTCCAGCGGACAAGCTAAAGCTATTAATAAATCTTTACTGCAGTTTCAAACTGAAATTGAAACCTTAGAAAGCTGTTGGGGCTCACAATTAAAAGATGCTCAAGTACTAGCAACAGTAAGTCACCAGCATATATATGGACTGTTATTCAGAGTATTATGGCCTTTGGCTGCTGGGCGCTGTTTTCATAGTGATATGTATCTTAGCCCAGAACCATTACTAAAAAATAGCAAATCAAAACCATCTTACTGGGTTGCAAGCCCTGCACAATTGAAACGGTTGGATGAACTGACAGCATGGCAAGAAATTAATACTTTAGTGAATATCTTTAGTTCAGGTGGTGATCTGCCACTAGAAATCAGTAATAAAATCTATAAACAGTGTGGACAATCAGTTGTCGAGATATATGGTAGCTCTGAAACGGGTGGTATTGCATGGAGACAGAGCATTAATGATAAATTATGGACGTTATTTGATAAAATTAGTATTGCTGTAAATGATGAACAAATTGCACGGTTATCATCGCCTTATTTATCCTCAACAGATAGCTTAGTTCTAGATGATAAAATTAAAATACATAATGAAACGCAATTTACCTTATTAGGACGAGTTGATCGCTTGGTGAAAATTGAAGAGAAAAGGCTTTCTTTAAATGAATTAGAGCAAAGCTTAAATAATAGCCAGTGGGTTAAACAATCACACATCTTTGTACTAAAAGGTAAAAGAGATAAAGTAGCTGCCTGTTTAGTTTTATCTGAACTGGCGGAAGATTTATTACAAAAACAGGGTCGTAGTAAATTAATTAAAAAAATTAGACAATCTTTGTTAAACCAGTTTGAAACTGTTGTGTTACCGCGTAAATGGTTATTTATAAAATCATTACCTTTAACTACGCAAGGAAAAATTAAACAAGCACTTTTAGTTGAATTATTGTCGTTAGATTCCAACCGTTTTCCACAGATATTAAACTGTCATTTTCAAGACAACCATGTCAAATTAGAATTAAAAGTTTTAAGCAAGCTGGTTTATTTTTCAGGCCATTTCCCTGAACAGCCTATTTTACCCGGGGTTACTCAGCTTGCTTGGGCTGAATACTTTGGTAAACTTTTTTTTGATATTGAACAACCCTTTTTATGTATGGAAGTGATTAAGTTTAAAAAAATAATTCGTCCTGATGACACTATTTCTCTGTCCTTAAACTGGAATTCTGACAATAATAAATTATATTTTGAAATCATCTCAGAGACCGACTCTCATAGTTCGGGGCGTATGGTCTACGGTGAACAATAATGAAGACTTGTGTGATAGTTCCTGTTTATAACCATGAAGCTGCAATTGAACAAGTAATTGAGAAACTAAAGCCTTTTAAACTCCCTTGTATTTTAGTTAATGATGGGAGTTCTGCAGCTTGCACTACTATTTTGCAGAAAATAGCACAACAACAGAGCGAGTGGGTTAGCTTAATTGAAAGACCTATTAATGGTGGCAAAGGAGCAGCTGTTATTGATGGTTTTACAGCGGCAATAGAACAAGGGTTTAGCCATGCTATTCAAATTGATGCAGATGGCCAGCATCAATTTAAAGATATTGATATTTTTATTAAAGCCAGTAAGGAGTTTCCTGATCGGCTAATTGCAGGTAAGCCTATTTTTGATTTATCTGTGCCGAAAAAAAGACTTTATGGGCGACAGTTTACCAATTTGTGGATATGGATAAACACTTTATCTTTGGCGATTGCTGATGGTATGTGCGGTTTTAGATGTTATCCATTATCTGCAGTTAATAAAGTATTGAGCTCTACGAAAGTTGGGCAAAGAATGGATTTTGATATTGATATTATTGTGCGCTTATATTGGCAAGGGATTGATGTTGTTAATATTGAAACTGAGGTTCAATATCCTATGGATGGAGTGTCTCATTTTAAAATGCTGCAAGATAATGTATTGATATCAAAAAAACATGCACAATTATTTTTTGGGATGTTGTGGCGTTCCCCGAAACTTATATTTAGGAAAATAAAATGAGTCATTGGGCTAAAGTAGAAGAACGAGGAATTGTGTGGGGAATGCACTTTTTACTTAAGGTCTATTTGCTTTTTGGTCGTAAAGTATTACAGCTTTTCTTATACCCTGTAGTGAGTTATTACTGGCTAATTAACACAACTGCTAGAAAATCAAGTCAACAATATTTACAACAAATCTCTAGCTTACAAACATCGTTACCCTTAACGGGGAGTCTAAAAGAAAGTTATCAACACTTTATCAGTTTTGCAAATGCTTTAATTGACAAAATTGCTGCCTGGAGTGGAGGATTGACTTTAGATGATGTTGAATACAATGGCAGAGAACCTGTCGTTAATTATATGGAACAAGGACAGGGTGTTTTAATTTTGGGTTCCCATTTAGGTAATTTAGAAATTTGTCGAGTGATTGCTAAGTTAAGAAAGAATGTAACTATTAATGTGTTGGTACACACTCAGCATACTGAAAAATTTAATGAAGTCTTAAATAAATATGCTGATTCTGGAAAAGTTAATTTAATACAAGTTACGAGTATTAATGCGGGAACCGCAATGTTATTACAAGATAAAATCGAAGCAGGCGAATTAGTCATTATCGCGGCTGACAGAACACCTGTTAGTGGACAAGGAAGAGTTGCAAAAGCTGAGTTTTTAGGCAAAATGGCAAGTTTTCCACAAGGGCCTTTTATCTTGGCATTATTATTAAAATGTCCTGTATTTACTTTATTTTGTATTAAAGAAAATAATAAACAAGTGATCTATTTCGACCCTTTTAGTGACGATACTCCTGTTCCCAGAAAACAAAGAACGGCTGCTATACAACAGGCAGTAGAAAAATTTGCTAAGCAACTAGAATATTATTGTTTAAAAGCCCCATTACAGTGGTTTAATTTTTATGATTTCTGGCAAAGTGAGAATGAATAAAATGTCAGTAATAATTGAAGGACAAAGATTAAGTATTGAAGATATTTGTGCTGTAGCTGAGCAAGCTAAACAAGTAAAGCTGAGTGAACAAACAGACTTTGTAAAACGAATAGATAAAGGTGCTGAATTTATAGACACTTTACTAGAGGAAGAAGGTTGTGTTTATGGGGTAACTACTGGTTATGGTGACTCATGTACAGTATCCGTTCCCTTAGAGCATGTAGCTGAATTACCTAAACATCTTTATACTTTTCATGGCTGTGGCTTAGGCAAGCATTTTAATCCGCAACAAACACGGGCTATTTTATTAGTTAGATTAAATAGCTTGGCTCAGGGCTTTTCTGGAGTACGTTATTTATTATTGCAACAAATAACGCTATTGCTAAATCACGATATTTTGCCGTTAATCCCAGAGGAAGGTTCGGTTGGGGCCAGTGGCGATTTAACTCCATTATCCTATCTTGCGGCTGTGTTAGCTGGTGAACGTGAAGTACTTTATCAGGGGGAAAAGCAAGCCACTAAAGATGTTTTTTCTCAACTCAATATCACTCCTTTAATATTAAAGCCCAAAGAAGGGTTGGCTTTAATGAATGGTACTGCGGTTATGACAGCAGTTGCTTGTCTTGCTTATCAAAGAGCTGCATATTTATCTCAATTATGTACCCGCATAACTAGCATGGCTTCCATTGCTTTAAATGGCAATGCCTATCATTTTGATAAGAAACTATTTAGCGTAAAACCACATAATGGACAGATTAAAGTAGCACAAAGAATTCGTACCGATTTACATTTAGCGGTTGAAGCCCCCCGTAACGATAGTCGTTTACAAGACAGATATTCTATTCGTTGTGCTCCACATATTATAGGTGTGGTTGAAGATGCTTTACCTTGGTTTAGGCAATTTATTGAAAATGAATTAAATAGTGCCAATGATAATCCTATTATTGATGCTGAAGGTGAACATGTATTACATGGTGGCCATTTTTATGGTGGTCATATTGCTTTCGCAATGGACAGTATGAAAATGGCCATTGCCAATTTAGCCGATTTAATGGATAGGCAAATGGCACAACTAATGGACACTAAATTTAATCATGGCTTGCCAGCTAATTTATCAGGGGCAACAAAAGAGCAAGCTATGTTAAATCATGGTTTTAAAGCTGTACAAATAGCCGTTTCTGCATGGACAGCTGAAGCTTTAAAAAACACTATGCCTGCCAGTGTTTTTTCGCGTTCAACCGAATGTCATAATCAGGACAAAGTAAGCATGGGGACTATTGCTGCTCGTGATTGCATACGTGTTTTAGAACTGACTGAACAAGTAGCATCTGCCATGTTAATCGCAGTTGTTCAAGCTGTGGAACTGCGAGGACAACAAGACAAATTAAGCGATGAGATTAAAATTACGGTGAAGCAAGTTAGAGATCAGCTTGATTTTCTTGAGACAGATAGAGCCTTAGAGCAGGAATTACGGCTTTGTATAAAGTTGATTCAAGATAAACATTGGAAGCTTTATGAGTAAGCCTATAGTTAGCTGTGAAGTTGAAATTGATGTTCCATTCTTTGATGTTGATTTAATGGAAATTGTTTGGCATGGACATTATGTTAAATATTTTGAAATAGCCCGCTGTGCTTTATTAGATAAAATTGGCTATAACTATATGCAAATGCGTGACTCAGGTTATACATGGCCAGTTATTGATATTCGTTTACGTTATGCAAAACCAGCAAAGTTTGAACAAAAAATAATTGTTCATGCTGAAATAACTGAATGGGAAAACCGTCTAAAAATTAATTACAAAATACTAGATAAGATAACGGGAACCCGATTAACACGTGGGTATAGTTGCCAAGTAGCTGTAGATATGGAAACTGAGGAAATGTGTTATGAGTCCCCAGATGTTTTATGGGAAAAATTGGGACTACAAAAGCAGTGAGTGATTATGATGTCATCGTTATTGGAAGCGGAATAGGGGGCTTAAGCTCTGCTGCTTTATTAGCAAAGGCGGGAAAATCAGTCTTGGTTTTGGAAGCACATGATAGACCGGGTGGTTATGCACATGGTTTTAAGCGAAAAAAATATCAATTTGATTCAGGTGTTCATTTAATTAGTGGCTGTGGCGAACAGGGTTATTGTGGCGGACAAGTTATATATAAAACCTTACAAGCATTAGATATGCTCGGTGAGATTGAGTTTATTTCAATTAATCCGTTTAGCCATGTTTTTTTTCCAGAGTTTAATATAGGGTTACCTCAAGCAGTGGATCATTTTATTGATTCATTAGCTAAACGATTTCCCGATCAACAGTTGGGCTTAAAGCAATTAACCGAGCTATGTTTGCAATTAGCAGAAGAAATATCCATCGCTGATGAATTAATGGTTGAGCTTGAATTAGAACAGGCTCAACAATTAATGCCCGCTTTATTTAAATACAGAAAATCTACTCTAGCTGAGGTGGCTGAACAATTTATCACAGACCCTAAGTTATTAGCTGTGTTTGCCAGTAATTGGCCTTATTTAGGCTTACCTCCATCCCAAGTGTCTTTTGTGTATTGGAGTACTATGCTAATTGGCTATATGGTCGATGGTGCTTATTACTGCAAAGGAGGTTTTCAACAATTAGCTAATACCTTGGTGAAAGGGTTGCAATTGCATGGTGGTCAAATTCAATATAAAACGACAGTTGATTCTATTATTGTCGACAATGGAGAAGTTAGCGGTGTTATTGCTAATAATTTGCAAATTAATGCTGGCCAAGTCATTTCCAATGCGGATTTAAAACAAACCATTTTTAATATGGTTGGTGAGCAGTATTTTCCACCTCGCTATATACAGCGATTAAATAAAATGCAGCACTCTTTATCTATTTTTTCGGTTTACATTGCGACTGATTTAGATTTAAAAACTATGAATATTAGTCATGAGTCATTTTGTTACAGCGATTATGATCATGATGAAAATTATGCTAAAACCAAAAAGGGTGAAGTTTCGTGGATTAGCATTACTGCTCCTACAGTTGTTGAACCTAGTTTAGCCCCAGCAGGTGAACATTTATTGATGTTGACGACTTTGCTACCCTATCAAGCGGCTGATTCATGGAAGCAAGCTAAGCCAAAGTATGTGCAAAAAATGTTAGATATTGCCTGTCAGACAATTCCAGCACTTAGTGATCATATTTTATATATTGATGGGGGGTCACCTGCAACCATGCAACGTTATACCCAAAATCATCAAGGCGCTGCATATGGTTGGGATGTGACGCCTAATCAGGTCGGGCCAGCAAGAATACAAAATCAATCCCCTATTAAAGGCTTGTTTTTTGCAGGGCATTGGACATCTCCTGGTGGTGGAGTCTATGGGGTAAGTGTTTCTGGAATGCAAGCAGCACAGAAAGTATTAGGGATTAAAAAACAATCTGATTTTTGGAAGTTATTGTATTCCTAAGTCAGGCTCTTGTAGCCTTGATGCAGCGAAGCGAAATCAAGGGATTCCACAGATAAACCTTGATTCCACTCCGTTGCATCAAGGCTACAAATGTACTAAATTTCTTAATTTAACGGTATTGGGACGATACCGTTGGTTTTTCAGTGATATTATTATTCAAGTCTGTATTTCGGAGTGACTACCGCTTGTACAAACTATCGTTGTATTGTCTTTATTAAAAAGGAGTATTAGCTATGCGTACACTATTACGTGGATCATTATTTTTATTGGTTTTATTCTCATTAGTAGCTTGTAAAAAAACCTTAAAACCAGAGGAGTTGCCTGGACATATTTCGGTGGCTAATTCGTATTACACACAGTTTGTTATTCGTTATGAGAAAGGCACACATGCCACTACAAACTATCGACGTGGTGCATCAATTCCTGTTAATACTAAGGTTAAACTGTTAGATATTACAACTAAAACAATTAAGCTTGAAGTTGAAAACTCTGCTCAACCATTAATTATAAAAAATATTCCAAAGCATACAGGAAAGGATATTTATCAAACATTTGATGATTTGTTTGCTAAAAAGAAAATAAATCTTTATAACTTTAATTCTTTAGAAAGACGGAATATTAAAAATGGCACAGTGGCTAAAGGAATGCGTAAAAAAGCAGTAAAAGTTGCCATTGGTTATCCGCCTATTACAGAAACAATGAATTTAGATGCTGATACTTGGGTCTACTGGAGTGCGCGTTTTAATAAATTTAATGTCAATTTTAGAAACGGCAAAGTTTCATCGGTGGTTGATTAAATACTATGTTGGGAATTATTAAAGCAGTTGTAATTACTTGTTTATTTCTACTTTATCCCTATCTGGTTTATCGAGGAATTGAAAGTGGCGTAGTATGGCTTGCTCCAGCTATTTTTTCAGCTATTTTTCTGATGCAATCATTTGCAACACAAAATGTAAAAACTAAGCTAATCAAAGCCTTTATAGCGATAGGCTTGCTATTGGGCGCTTATTATTTACAGACCATCACAGCTAAAGTATTGCCTGTATTAATTCAGTTACTACTGATGTATTTCTTTGGCCGTACTTTATTAAAAGATAAAGGACCTCCCTTTATTGAAAGTTTTGTCAGGCTACAATTTACCGAGATTCCACAACAGCTTTATCCATATCTACGTCAGTTGACTATAGTGTGGACAGCATTTTTTGCTTTTAATGCAGTGATGTGTGTGGCCTTAGCTGTATGGAGTGATGATCGTTGGTGGGCTTTATACAATGGCGCGTTTATCTATCTTATGATTGGGCTTATAACCACGCTTGAGTATATTTATCGACATTTTCGATTTCCTGATTTAGAGATTCCAGATGCAAAATCATCAATTAAAGCAATGTTTGTAAATGGACGTAAAATATGGATGGATGTACAGGCTCGATGAATAGAATAAGTCTTTTTGTTTTTTCTTTATGCTTTATTTCTTATGATATTAGTGCAGATGAATCTATCTCTGCATTAATGAAAAGAATGCACTCTGATGTTGCTGTAAAGATTAGCTACCAAGAAAAACGTACCTTAGAATTATTTGATCAGTCTTGGCAAGGAAGCGGCAATATGTATTCCACAGCTACAGGAATAATGCTAAGAGAACAGCTACAACCTAGACGATTACTAATGGCAATTAATAAAAACGATCTATTTTATTATGACCCAGATAAGAAGATTAGGCATCAAGGAAAAATGCAAGAGGGTGATCCTGTTACGCTTCAATTTGCTGTATTTCAGGCTTTGATTAATGCAGATGAGGAATTACTAAGACGCTTATATAATATTGAGTTTATTAAAAAAACACAGCGTTGGTTAATGACTTTAACCTCAAAACAGACCGATTCAGGTTTAAGAATTATTGTCTCTGGGCCATTATCCAAAAAAGTAGATACTATTATTATTGAGCAAGCTGATGGTGATTTAACTGAGTTTATGTTGGCAGATGATAATACTGTCACTAGCGAGCAAGTTGTAAATACAGTTAAACTATTGTACGGGGAACTTATTGGTGAATAAATCCGATTCTAATAAACTCGTCTGTTATTCCTTCTCATGCTGGAGAAGGTTAGGATGAGGAGATTAAAATAAAAATTTATTGTGATAGGTATAACTTAAACTGGCAGAGACTGCTATTTTATTCTTTACCTCCAATCCTTGTTCTCTGTACCGTATTACTGGTTAATTTCAAAACTGATCTGTCTGCTTTTGTTATTTCGGGTAATAATGCCGAAGAAATACTGTTAGCTAGTGAGATGCAATCAGGTAGATTATCTCGCCGTTACTTATTGTCTATTGGCAAAAGTAAAGACGGCAAAAATGATACGCAGGAACTTACAACTCCATTTATCCAGTCATTAACGCAGCAGTTAAAAGCAATTGATGGCGTGGTTGATGTTTGGGACCCCAATCAACAAGCCAATATTACTCAAACGATACAAAGTTTATACAGGGGTTATGCTAACTCTATGTATAGCCTTAATGCAGAACAAGATTTAAAGCATTTTTTTTCTTCAGAGGGTCTTAATCAAAGAGCTGAATTAGTTAAGACCCTGCTGTTATCTCCACAAGGTGTTGTTTTTAAGAAAACCATCTTGCAAGACCCCTTGTTGTTAACTTTAAAGGGTTTTCAATCACTAGGGGGGAGAATGCAGAAAGTTGCTTCTCAAGGTAATGAACAATATCAAAACCTAGTTTTAGAAACACGCATGGCCGGACTAGATGCTGGTCAACAAACTAAAATTCAAAGCAATATTAAGTCGGCTTTTAAAGCGCTTAATAAATCTGATCCAGAGAAATATACACTTGAAATGACTGGTGTTCCAATTTTTGCAGTGGCAACGCAGACTTTAATGCAAGGTGATATTACTAAAGTCAGCATACTTTCTTCACTGCTATTAACTGTTATTTTCTGGCTACTTTTCCGGTCCTTTTCAGTAATGCTAAAGGTCTTTACACTACTGATTATTGTGATTTTAAGTTCTATTCTAATGACTCAGCTTGTTTTTTCATATGTGCATGGAATGACTGTAGCAATGGGAGCAACCTTAGTTGGTATTTGTATTGATTATCCAATCCACACCATAGTACATGCACAAGCAGTCGAGTTTTCAGAACGAATAAAAGTAACGGCAACGGTCTGGCCTAGTATGGTTTTAGGTGGTATTACTACAATTATTGGTTATGTGGCTTTAGGTAGTTCGGGATACCCTGGGTTTCAACAAGTGGCTGTATTTGCAAGTAGTGGCATTATTATCAGTTTATTAATAACCCGTTTTGTATTGCCGAGGTTAATGACAGAAGAAAAAACTAGCACCTTAAAAGTACCATTAATTAAAGGGTGGTCTTATTTTTCTTCACATTACAGAAATTGGTTGTTGGGTTGTTTGATTTTATTTATCGCATTATCATCCTTAAATTTAGAGTCCTTACGTTGGATGAAGGATATGCAAGAGCTGACACCAGAGCTTAATTATCTTAAATTGAATGATAAGCGCATCAGAGAAAGAATGACCAGTATTGAACCTGGTAGATTTGTAATGGTAACAGGCGAAAATATTGAATTAGCATTGCAAAAAGCAGAGTTGGTTTACCCCGTTCTTAAGCAATTAAAACAATCTGGAGCAATAACTGATTATTTTGGTTTATATCCTTGGTTAATCTCAGAACAAAAACAAAAATCCAATCAAGCACTTTTACAAAGTTATTTAACTCAGGAAAACGTAGAAAAATGGAAGCAGGCTTTAAAAAATGCAGGGCTTTCTGTTAAAAAACTAGGGAGCTTAAATTATTCTGCAAAACAAACCTTAGGCTTAACGCAATTACTGGAAACTCCTGTTAGTAAACTAATTGATAGCAGAATAGTGGTTGGTGAAAATCAAACAATTATCATGATCTGGTTAGGGCAGCATCAACCAGAAGCGGTACGATTAGCTATGCATAATATTCAAGGTGCACAGTATTTTAGTCAGCGAGATATGTTAAATAATATGACGCGTGACTATACCGAAAGAGCCCAATTATTATTAATGATTGGGGTAAGTATCATTATTATCCTATTGCTTGCTCGTTATAAAAGCATTGTTAAGACCGTGCAAACATTGCTGCCTGCTGTACTGGCGGCAGTTTTAATCTTGATTATCTGGTCCTTTACCGGAGAAGCCATCAGTTTCTTACATTTAGTGGGCTTTTTATTGGTTATAGCGATATGTGTTGATTATGGTATTTTCTATCAGGAAAACAGAGGAGGGGATATTGCTTTAACTTATCAGGCAATGGCTATTTCTATGCTTACCAGTGCAGTGGCTTTTGGAAGTTTGATTGCAGCAGAAAGCACATCATTAAGAATATTATCAGGTGTTGTAGCTTTAGGTGTTATTTTGGGCTTTATCTTGTGTCCATTGATTATTAGGCAAACGAGTAAAGATTAGTACGATCATTTCTTAAATACTTCTTATTGATAGGATAAAATAGAGTAATAGAAAAAATTGGGATTAATAACGATGATGAAAAAAGCAATTATTTACCTGCATGGGTTCAATTCTGCCTCATTAGATGGTGAAGGTGAATTATTAATCAGTAAGGAAAAACTGCAGGTTTTAGAACAATTCTGTACGCAAAAGGATATTCTATTTTATACACCTAATGTTGATTACAGAGATTTTGAAGGTATCGTAGAAGATATATTATTTCAGTGGAATCAGTATTTAGATCAATCTTATGATGTAGTTTTTATGGGCTCATCAATGGGGGGCTTTAGCAGTGAATATTTAGCTATGAAGACTGGCTGTAAGGCGATTATGATTAACCCTGTCATTATAGCCAGTGAACTATTGTCTCCATTTATTGGCGTAACAGAAAATTATGAGACAGCTCAACCTTACCAATGGGATCAGCATAATTGCGATCAGTATATTGAGTATGAAAAGGAAATTCAAAATAGCTCTTCGTCAGTAGATAGAACTATTTTATTAGATTTGGCGGATGAATTAATTGATTCTAAAAATACTGCCTTGGTTTATAAAGATAAAGCAAATGTGGTGACTTATGATGGTGGTTCGCATGGCTTTGAACATATTAAACAGGCCTTACCCATTATTGAACAAGTGATCTTTGGTTAATACCGATGTTTATTAAATAATCAGTATTAACGCTGTAATCTACGTAAAACAGGATGAATGCTACACAAAACATAATTAATACCCCAACAAATCTAGTAATGGGCTTTCTAGGTGTAGGAAAGACCACTGCTATTTTGGATTTGATTAAACAAAAGCCCAAACATGAAAACTGGGCTGTATTAGTTAATGAATTTGGAAAAGTAGGTATTGATGGTGCTATCTATGCCAATGCAGGTGTTACGGTAAAAGAAATCGCAGGAGGCTGTTTATGCTGTGCCGTTGGAGTGCCTTTTCAAATAAGCCTTAATCGGCTATTAAAAGAAGTGAGGCCAGATCGCTTACTTATTGAGCCCACAGGATTAGGCCATCCTCAGAAAGTATTAAATATGCTAGTCTCTGGATCAAATCAACAAGTGTTAGATGTACGTGCAAGTATTTGTTTGCTTGACCCAGAAAAATTAAAAGATAGTCGTTATACAACTCACGAAAATTTTATTGACCAGATAGCTTTATCCGATGTTCTGGTAGCCAATAAAACTGATCTAGCAGATAAACAAGCCATAAATTTATTTCATCAGTATGCTGAAAACAGCAATCCACAGAAAGCATTAATTTCAGAAACACAGCAAGGACAGCTAGATATTTCTTGGCTAGATCTACAGAGAAACCCAGAACGAAAAGCTGAATTCCCTAATGCACATCAGCAGACTAAATTCTCTGCAAACACCCCCAACCATTCTTTAAGTAATAAGGCTGATGGCTATCATAGTTCAGGTCATATATTCCCCAAAGAAACTGTTTTTGATTATGGTTTGCTAGACAAAGTATTTCAGCAACTTAATTTAGAAAGAATAAAAGGAGTGATTAATACTGATCAAGGTTGGTTTATTGTTAATGGTTCGGGAAGTACCATTGACTATATTGCTATCCAGACTTCAAACAAGAGTCGAATAGAAGCGATTAGTCGAGAAAATAGCTTTCAAGCCGTTTCAAATGCACTTAGTCAGTGTAAAATTGAACAAACATAAGGAATTAAATACAGTGATCAATAAAAAGAAGGAAGTTTAAAATGCCAGAGTTTCAACTTACAGATGATGATTGCTTTGCTGAATTAATTATTTGGGCGGATAAAAATGATATTAGTCATTCCTTGTTGCCACGTGATAAAGATCAACTCTTAGTATTGACAGAGTTATCCTTAATAGGATGTCAACTGACAGAAATTCCAACAGCTATTGCTTATTTAACGCAGTTGACTGAGTTAAACCTTAATAAAAATAACCTCACTGAATTGCCAGAATCTATCGGTAATTTAAAACAGTTGAGACGATTGTATTTAACTGGGAACCAAATTAAAGAATTACCAGAGGAAATTGGTTTTTTAGATCAATTAACAGAGCTATTATTAGGTCGTAATAAGCTTAAAGAATTGCCTGAATCCATATCTGGTTTAAATAAGTTATCAATATTATCTTTATGGAAAAATGAATTTATAGAAATTCCAAAAAGTATTTCAAATTTAACAGAACTAACAGAATTGCATTTAGGGTGGAATCAAATAACGGAGATTCCTGAATTTATAGTTAATTTTACTCAATTAACTGAATTATCACTAGGCTGTAATAAACTTAAGGAGGTTCCTGAGTTTATAGGTAAATTAAGTGGTTTAACGGATCTATCCTTATGGCAAAATCAACTAACAGAACTGCCTGAATCTATAGGTGATTTAAGTCAATTAAACTACCTGATGTTATCAGATAATAAATTAGATAAACTGCCCTTATCAATCAGCAAATTGACTCAATTAGAAACACTGAGTTTGACTGATAACCTTATTAAAGCATTACCTCCTGCATTAAGTAATATGCAGGCTTTTACTGAATTTGAATAAGTAATTTATATGCAGATTAAATGTAATGTTTTCTGTTCTTAGGCCGATACATAAATTATGGAATTATAGGAGAACTCTCATGTCAAAGTTAACTCAAGATCGTATAACTTTTATAGAACTTCTACATGATGTATTTATAAAAAGAACTGGCCATGGTGCATTTGCAACTATTTCTGTTATTGAAGCAATGGAGTTGTTTGATAAATGCGTAGCCTCAGGACAGTCAACTAACAGCTTTGTTAATCAGTATGTTCGCTCAGTTTAGTTTTTAATTGATCATATTGGTGGGTGCTATTCAGCTTTAGGGGAAATTGTCCAATCCAAAGTGCGTGATAACTCGCGAGGGAGGCTTAACTATGCAGGGTTGCGGCATAGTTGATGTGTACGTAGGGCGGCTAGAGCCTATTGGTTCGCAGCGTAGCGAGTCAATTTTTGTGGCATGGAGTCCCAAAACCAATCATGAGGCGCGGCGATGTCGCGCCTGAATCTTAGCTGCACCCTTTGGGGATGGGCTGTTTTCTCGCAATCCATTTACAGCCAAGTCTTCATTGGTTTTTGATCATTCTAAGTGGGAATCAGGGGTTTCTTATTGAATAGGGAATAATGCTTTATCTAGTCCTAATTTGAGCGAGGCTAAAGCATCACTTCCATATTTAAAAAAATACCACGTTACGAGCGAGCAATCATTTCGCCTAGCTGAACTTTTTTTCCAGCTTTAAATTCATCTTCCCATTTGATTTTATCTTTTCCAAATAAAACAATAATGGTTGATCCCATATTAAAACGGCCCATTTCTTCACCTTTTTCAATAACAGGTGCATTTTCTTGATATTGCCATGAACGAACGGAATCAATTGATGGGGGTGTTACAACACCATGCCAAGTCGTTTCAACACTTGAAACAAAAATTGCTCCAACAAGAATTAAAGCCATCGGGCCTAGTTCAGTATCAAACATACAAGCAACACGTTCATTTCTTGCAAACAGACCAGGCACTGAATTAGCGGTTGCACCATTAACACTGAATAATCTACCAGGAATATGAATCATTTCGGTTAAGGTGCCTTTAATAGGCATATGTAAACGATGATAATCTTTAGGGGATAGGTAAATAGTTGTGAATGAACCATTTTCAAAAGGTTTTGCTCTTTCTGCATCACCACCTAATAAATCTATTGCGGTAAAAGATTTGCCTTTGGCTTGAAAAATATCACCTTGTTCAATCAGTCCAGCTTGGCTTACCGCTCCATCAGCTGGGCAGGCAATTGCATTTTCAACAGAGGTTACAGGTCTTACACCTGATTTTAATTCGCGAGTGAAAAAATGATTAAAACTTTCAAAGTTATTAATATCTTGTTCTTTTGCTTCTGACATATTGACGCCATAAATCTTTATGATTTGGCTAATCATTAAATTCTTCCACACTTTAATTTTTGAATGCGTAAATTTTGACATTACGGTAGACAAAAAATGGTGAGGTAAAATATATTGAGGCAGAGTTGTTAATGATTCTTTAAAAGTCATATTGTTTCTTGTGTTGCAAATGGGTAATTTATATCAGGGTTATCTCTGAGGAAGGTATAAAAGAGTCTTTGTTTTTCTTTTATCAAGTGTATTCATCGTTATAGGAAGTTAACTACGAATAACTTATTTTGATACATCTTATCAATAAAGATTAAAAAAATCTCGAAACTGAACTGAATATGGTCAATAATATGCGGCTATTTAACAAATACACAGGATATTTTATCAGTAATGAAACTGGATAAAATTAAACTTTCCGGATTTAAATCCTTTGCTGATCAAACAACCATTACCATTAAAGGTAATTTGACTGCTGTAGTTGGGCCTAATGGTTGTGGCAAATCAAATGTGATTGATGCTGTGCGTTGGGTAATGGGTGAAAGCTCAGCTAAACATTTACGTGGCGGTAATATGGCCGACGTGGTGTTTAATGGCTCATCTGGTAGAAAACCCGTTAGTACAGCTTCAGTAGAATTAATCTTTGATAATAGTGAAGGTAAAGCAGGCGGGGAATATTCAAAATATACCAGTATTTCAATCAGAAGACAGGTCAGTCGTGATGGTCAATCTAAATACGCCTTAAATGGTTCAAAATGTCGACGCAAAGATATTACAGACTTATTTCTGGGGACGGGTTTAGGTGCGCGTAGTTACGCCATTATTGAACAGGGCACAATTTCCAGAATGGTGGAATCTAAACCTGATGAATTACGGGTTCATATTGAAGAAGCTGCAGGTATTTCAAAGTACAAAGAACGCAGGCATGAAACTGAAACACGAATGAGGCATACAAGGGAAAACATTGAGCGCCTTGATGATTTACGTGAAGAAGTTGAAAAGCAATTATCCAATTTGAAAAAACAATCAGAAAAAGCGGAAAAATTCACTGATTTAAAAAAACAAGAACGTCAATATAAGAAAGAGTTATTGGCATTGCGTTGGAACAGCTATCATCAAACCTCTCAGCAATTAGAAAATAACTTACAAGCTATCGCTACTGAACATAACCGCTTATTTGTGTTGTTGCGAGAAACTGATAAGTCTATTGATAGTCAAAGAATTGAGCAAAAAAATCAGCAACAGGGCTTAGATACTGCACAACAAGAATATTATCATGTTGTTGCTGAAGTTAGTCGGTTACAGCAAACCATCAAACATAATGAAACCAGTCATGAAGAAACAGTTATTGAAATTGCGCGTTTAACGCAGCAATCGGACCAAGCTAATAATGAATATGAGCTTGATATGCAACAACTGGAAGATATTAAAGAAACCTTGCTGGAAACGGAAGAAAGTCATGAAATTGCTTTAGATCATGTTGAAGATGCATTATCTAGACAACGTGATAGCCAGCAAACTAAAGCAACATGGCAAGTACAATGGGAAACTTATTTAGCTGAGAGCTCACAATACAAAGAGCAAGCAGAAGTACAAAAAGTTAATCTTAATCATTTAAATAGTCAATCCCAACAATTACAACAACGTTTGGATAAGTTACAAACAGAACACAATGAGTTATCCAGTACTGACTTATTGGCTGAAATTGAAACCTTAGATAGTAGTATCGAGTTAATTGAAACTGATAGAGAAGATTTGCAATTACAGCTTGAAACCATTTATGCGTTGATTATTGAGCAACGTCAGAAAGTTAAAGAGTTCCACAATCAATTACATCAAGACCGTGCTGAGCACCATAAAGTAAATGGAAAAATAACTTCTTTAGAATTGTTGCAACAACATGCTATGGGGAAGGATAAAAAGGAACTATTAAATTGGTTAGAACAAACTGATTTAGTTGAAAACCAAAGGTTAGCAGAGTTTTTAGACGTTGATGATGGTTGGGAAAATGCGGTTGAAACAGTTTTAGGCAATTACCTAGAAGCTATTTGTGTTGATAATACAGATCAGCTGGTTCAAGGTCTTAAGTATTTAACTGAACAATCAGTTATTTTATTTGAAACCCAAAAAACTGAGCAACAAACAACTAGTAAGAAGGCTACTCTATTAGATAAAGTTTCATCACCCTGGAATTTAGCTGGTTTGTTAACAGGTATTTATTGTGCAGATGATTTGGAAACTGCTCAAAAACAAAGTAAAGACTTGCTCGATTATGAGTCTATTATTACCAAAGCAGGCGATTGGGTAGGACCAAATTGGATTAAAATCTCTCGTAATACTGATGGTAAAAGTGGGGTTTTACAGCGTGAAAAGGATTTACGTGATTTAAAACAAAGACAAATTGATCTGCAACAAGCCATAGAGACTAATGAGGACTTTTTAGAAGAGACTGAAGTATCTTTAAAAGATGCTGAAAGTAATAGGGAAAGCCTACAACAAAGAGACAAAATTTTAGGCTCTGAATATTCAGCTAAAAGTGCTCAATTTAGTGCTTATTCTGCCAAGCAAGAACAACAACAGCAACGTCTTAATCAGGTAAGTCTTGATATTGAAGATGTGATAGCTGATACAACAGATATTGCAGAAACTGTTAATGAAATTGAAGAAAAAAAGCTAATTTCAGAAGAAATGCTAGAGCAGTTAGCTGAAACTAAAGATAATCTAGAGCTGCAAAACAAGCAATTACAGACCTTACAATATAATAATGATTTAACGGTTAATGAAGTCCAAAGAAATGTTCATACTCTGCAAGGGAAAATTGAGTCATTAAAAGCATCAGAATCCTTAACAAGTAAACAAATCGAAAGATTACAGATACAAAACCAACAGTCAAAAGAGCGTATTACAGAACTTGAAACTAAATTGAATTCGACGCTTTTACCGCTCGATGATGAAAAGATGCAATTAGAGACCTTTGTTGAAAACAAAGAAGAATTAGAAAATAAGTTACAACAAGAAAGAGCGGCTCAACAACAAACAGAAACATTAATAACTCAATTGGCTGAGCAGCATACTCATGCTCAACGGGCCATGGAAGAACAAAAAGAATCTCTGGATAAAGTTAGATTTGAGCAGCAAGATAGTAATGTAAGGCAACAAACTATTACTGAGCAATTAGCCGAAATTGATGCTGATCCAGAGCAAATATTGCAACAGTTATCTGTAGAAGCTGAAGAGTTAGAGTGGAAACGTAGGTTAGAGGCTTTTAGCAAACAAATAGAGCGCTTAGGTTCAATTAATTTAACTGCAATCGAAGAATATAAATCGCAAGCAGAGCGGATGAATTTTCTAAATGAACAACGTGATGATTTAATGGAAGCGTTGGAAACCTTGGATCATGCAATCAGTAAAATTGATAATGAAAGTAGACGCAGGTTTAAAGAAACATTTGATAAAATTAATAATGGCTTGCAAGTAAAATTTCCAAAACTATTTGGGGGAGGGCAAGCGTATTTAGAGCTAACAGAGGCAGATTTATTAGAAGCTGGGGTTAATATTATTGCTAGACCTCCAGGTAAAAGAAATAGCTCTATCCATTTGCTTTCAGGTGGTGAAAAAGCCTTAACTGCTGTTGCATTAGTATTTTCTATTTTCGATTTAAATCCCGCCCCTTTTTGTTTGCTGGATGAGGTTGATGCACCTTTAGATGATGCAAATGTGGTACGATTTTCTCAAATGGTTGAGGAAATGTCAGAGACAGTACAATTTTTATATATTTCACATAACAAAGTAACAATGGAAATTGCAAAACAATTAGCAGGAGTTACCATGAAAGAACCGGGTGTATCACGTATGGTTTCGGTAGATATTGAAGACGCAGTAGAGATGGCAGAAAGCTAATGGATAAAGATTTATTAAGAATAGTAATAATCGCAATTGGAGCAGTCGTAATTTTCGGCATGGTATTGTGGAGTTTTTTAAAGAATAGAAATAAGCGCCGAGCAATAAACTTTGTAGATAAAGGCAATCCTTTAGAAAATATTGATAAATCATTAATATTAAATACTGATAATGATGATTTCGATATCGTTCCTTTAGGAAATGCTGTTGATAATGACTTTGAACCTGATCCCATTACAATTGCTAGTGAAGTCGATGTTGATTCTGAGCCATTAGTACAGGTACAGACAGAACCAGAAATAAAGCCAGTTGAAACAACAAAGGTTCAACAACCACAGCTTAAGAAAAAAAATCTTCCAAGTATCATTCAGTTTAGTCTTGTCGCCGTTGCTGATGAAGGCTTTAATGGCATTGAATTAGCAGAAAAATTTACTCAAGTAGGCTTTGAGTATGGCAGTATGAAAATTTTTGAGCGTTTAGATGATAAACGTAGAGTTGATTATGCAGCTGCAAGTATGGTCGAACCAGGTACTTTCCCTGAAACCGACCTTGGGTCTTTTAATTCACCAGGTATTGTATTTTTTATTCAGCCGAGTGAATTAGATACCCCACTAGAAACTTTTGATGACTTTGTCCAGACAATTAATTGGTTAGCCAATGAACTGGATGGTGTTATGTTGGATCATAACAGGCAGAATTTAACTAACGAGACTATTCAAGCGTTTAGGAATCAATTGGCTGGTTAGTTGTTAAGCAAGCACCTACAGACTTGTAGATACTCTCCATATCTACACAATTTGCGTAGTATTGATAAATTATCAAAAAATCGTTTGTTTTGTGGGGGGGGCAGAATAAATAATGAAAAACCAAGATCTAATTTAAATATTAGTTAATCGCTATTTTTTAATATGTAAAATAAATTGACAGTTATTAGGGGGTTTTAGGTGAAAAATTTTTTTGTAAAGTCTTGTGTTGCTTGTAATCTATTGATTTATAATGATACTGATTGATATAACCATTATTTTAATAGTGTAAAATTTTATGACAGCTAGGTAATAACTTGAATGGCGGGCTTTAGTCCGTAATCTAAGAATTATTTATAGCATCACTTTGAACCTAAAGGTCGTGACAATTTCAATATGTGAGTCATGAATGGGGACTTGTGACTTGTATCCAGGCTTTAATTTATTATACGAATCCACCAGCTTTAGCTGGTGGTTGTTTAGTTTTTCTCCCCTTAGCAGAACCTAGGTGGGTATGTAGGCGTTTGCTGTGCGGTCAGTCTGTCATCTTATTTGTATGTGATGAGTTGCGGCGTAATGAATTTAGTCCGATCAGCCCCACTCCTAATAGTACAATTGAACTTGGTTCTGGGACTGCTTGTTGCGGGGCGTGTGTTGTGATGTTTTGCATACTCATTGAGTTACCGTTGAGTGTCTCATATTGCCATCTTAGCTTTGTGATGCTTGTGAAGTCCACGAAATTGAAATGGCTAAATTCTATCATCACCAGTGATGACGTTAATATATCGATCTCACTAAAAAAGGATTGTACAGTGCCACTTGTATCATCTATGAACACGTTAAAATGATCACCGCTCGAAAAATCGCCTTGAAAATATAATGAACTATTTAAACCACCTTCAGTGAAATCGACCCCGCTAGCCGTGTTGTATTCGAGCGAAACGAGTGCATGGTGGGGTTGAGTGGTGGGGTTGGCTGTTAATATACCGCCTGAAATAGCAACGATTCTAATAAGCTGATTTGCAGCATTGGACATTCTCAACGTGTAGTGACGTTTATTAGGCTGAGTTACAACAAACAATAAGAGTAAATAAATTACAGATAATAGGGATATCAGCCAAGTATCAAGGGAGAGCCAAACTAACAAATAAGAATCAAAAAAATGAGTTGATACTTGAAAGTTAGCATAACATGACCACAAATTAAACGCAGTGCACCAAGGTAGTACATCATTGTTTTTATCCTTGAGATAAGCTAATAAAAAGTCTTACAACAAGCTGAATAAATGTATATGAATAAACTGTCTATAGGC
>CAJVYL010000023.1 GCA_913009265.1 uncultured Methylococcales bacterium | reverse complement strand
ATTGATAATGTTGATACAGCCATTTCATCATTAAGTATGACTTATGGCCACAGCCCAACAGAAACTATTGTTGCCAGTCTTGAAGGTCAAGATAGAGATACGGGTTTAGATTTAATTAAACTTGAAGACATCGCCCATTACTTTAGAGATGTCAGAAAGAAATATGCTGAACATGAAGGAAGCTTAAAAGGCGTTGATAGCCGAATCCTTATTTCTCAAGTACCGGGCGGCATGTTAACCAACATGGAAAGCCAACTAAAAGAACAAGGTGCTGCTGATAAGTTTGATGCTGTATTAGCAGAAATACCTAAAGTTCGTGAAGACTTAGGTTTCATTCCTTTAGTGACACCAACATCTCAAATTGTTGGAACTCAGGCTGTACTGAATGTTATAGCAGGTGAGCGTTATAAAACAATCACTAAAGAAACAGCAGGTGTTTTAAAAGGTGAATATGGCGCAGCACCAGCCCCTGTTAATAAAGAATTACAGGCACGAGTATTAGAAGGTGGCGAAGCAATCACATGCAGACCAGCTGACTTAATTGACTCAGAAATGCACGAACTTATTGCTGAAGTTAAAGAAAAATCAGAAGCAGAAGGCGTAACATTAGCTGAGAATATTGAAGAAGATGCTTTAATTAACGGTCTTTTTGCTCAAGTTGGCTGGAAGTTTATTGTAAACCGTAATAACCCAGATGCTTTTGAAGCAGCTCCAAACCCTGAAGCAACTGCAAGTGCACCAGCAGCCAACAATACAGCAACAGAAACTTATTCTGTAAATGTGGATGGTAGAAATTACAATGTAGCTGTGGGCCCTGGTGGTTCAAATATCAGTGTACAACAATCTAGTAGCGCTCCAATTGCTGCTAGTAGCAGTGGTGCAGAAATTGAATCACCTATGGCTGGAACCATATTAAAAATGAATGTTACTCAAGGTGCTCATGTTGCTCAAGGTGATGTCGTTTTAATTATGGAAGCGATGAAAATGGAAACCGAAGTCCGCTCTAAAATTTCGGGAACTGTTAGCTTACTTAATGTTAAAGAAGGCGATGCCGTTGCAGTTGGTGAAGCTTTAATCACATTATAATTTTTACTGAAATGTAAAAGCTTTAGCCTCACACAAATATGTGAGGCTAAAGTACTGTAAAAATAATTTAATTATAATTTTTATAGTCCCCATAAATCTAATCTATATAAGACAAACTCTCTATGGAAAATCTCATTGCCCTATGGGAAAGCACTGGCATTTATAACTTTACAATTCCACAAGTTGTTATGATGCTTGTTGGATTCTTATTGCTTTTTCTTGCTATAAAAAAAGGTTTCGAACCTTTACTATTAGTTCCTATCGGCTTTGGTGCCATTTTAAGTAACATCCCCATTGCAGGCATCGCAGAAGAAGGTGGATTACTATACTATTTATATTTTGGTATTAAGTCTGGTATTTTTCCCTTACTTATTTTTATGGGTGTAGGCGCAATGACCGATTTTGGTCCCATGCTAGCCAACCCTAAAACTTTATTCCTAGGTGCCGCAGCTCAGTTTGGTATTTTTGCAACTTTATTAGGTGCTCTAGCCTTAAATCTTGTTCCTGGTATGGAATTCACATTAAAAGATGCCGCGGCTATTGCCATTATTGGTGGGGCTGATGGACCTACGGCTATTTATGTCGCCTCAAAACTTGCCCCTGACCTACTTGGTGCGATTGCAGTGGCAGCATATTCTTATATGGCTTTAGTCCCCTTGATTCAACCTCCCATTATGCGCGCATTAACAACTGAAGATGAACGCAAAATAGAGATGAAACAACTTCGAGTTGTAGGCCCTACAGAAAAAATTGTTTTTCCATTAATGTTATTAACATTAAGTGCCTTACTACTTCCATCTGCCGCACCTTTAGTGGGTATGTTTTGCCTAGGCAACTTAATGAATGCCTGTGGCGTAGTCGATAGGTTAAGTAAAACATCACAAAATGAACTAATCAATATTGTGACTATTTTTCTAGGCCTTGCCGTAGGTTCAAAAATGAGTGCAGATGCATTCTTACAAGCAGAAACTTTAGGCATTTTAGCACTAGGAGCTGTTGCATTTTGTATTGGTACAGCTTGTGGTGTTTTAATGGCAAAAATCATGAACAAATTTAGCGACACTCCAATCAATCCATTAATTGGTGCTGCTGGCGTATCAGCTGTTCCTATGGCTGCTCGCGTTGCCAATAAAGTTGGACTAGAAAGCAACCCTCATAATTTTTTACTAATGCATGCAATGGGCCCTAACGTTGCAGGTGTTATTGGTTCTGCTGTTGCTGCTGGAGTTTTATTAAGCCTCGTTAAATAGCATCAATAACTCAATAAAAAGCCCAGCATATTTAAAATATGCTGGGCTTTTTTGTGCTTTAAATTTGAGATTAGTTTTTCAAATACTCTCTAGTCATTTTAAAAATAACAGGGCTTAATAAAGCTAAAGCTATTAAATTTGGAATCGCCATTAAGCCATTCATAACATCAGCCATTAGCCAGATAATCCCTAATTTACCCATTGCCCCAACAGGAATTGCACATAACCATAAAATGCGATAAGGCCAAATTACTTTTACACCAAATAAAAATTCAGCGCAACGCTCACCATAATAACTCCAACCTAATATGGTCGTAAAAGCAAAGACCACTAAACCAAAAACTACAATGTATCCGCCCCACCCCGGCATTCCTATATTAAAAGCCATTGTAGATAGAGCTGCGCCTGTTTCACCACTTGACCACGCTCCAGTAATCACTATAACTAATGCCGTCATCGTACATACAATTAAGGTATCAATAAAGGTACCTAACATAGCAATCATACCTTGCTGAACAGGACTATTAGTTTTAGCTGCTGCATGGGCAATAGGCGCACTACCCAGCCCTGCTTCATTAGAAAAAACACCTCTTGCCACACCAAAGCGAATAGCCGCCCAAACAGCCGCCCCTGCAAAACCACCAACTGCCGCAGTTTCTGAAAATGCACTAGAAACAATCAACATTAAAGCTTCAGGCACTTGTTCTATATGAGTAACAATAACAAATAAAGCCCCCACTATATAAAGTACTGCCATAGTCGGAACAAGTTTAGATGCAACTACCGCAATACGCCCTAAGCCACCTAAAATAACAGCTGCCGTTACAATTGTTAGCACAACTCCTGTTTGCCAGACGGGTACATGAAACATTGCTTCAACAGCATCAGCAACTGAATTTGCTTGCACCATATTCCCAATACCAAATGCAGCCAAAGCACCTAACATTGCAAAAACAATAGCTAGCCAATTCCAATTATCACCCAAGCCATTTTTAATATAATACATCGGACCACCAACATAGCGCCCATCTTCGTCAACTTCTCTGTATTTTACTGCCAACACGGCTTCTGCATATTTTGTAGCCATTCCAAATAAAGCTGTCATCCACATCCAAAAAACAGCACCAGGGCCACCTAAAGCAATAGCCGTTGCCACACCAGCAATATTACCTGTACCGATGGTGGCAGAGAGGGATGTCATTAATGCTTGAAAAGGTGAAATGTCTCCTTTTTGACTATCTTTTCTATCCCCCAAAAGCAGAGCAAATGCTTTAGTAGTATATCGCCATGGAAAAGCTCTCAACCCAAGCATCAAAAATATTCCAACGCCCAATAAAAAGGCCAGCATAACTGGCCCCCATACAACACTACTTAATAGTGTTAACAACTCTTCTACTTTTTTCATTTTAATAATTTACTTGCTTCTTCTGCTTTATCATAATCAACACCGACACTAATTATAAAGCTTGTTGCCTGCTCTATATTCATTTCTGATTTAACCACTCTTGATTCATGGACAATAACAGTAAAACCTGACGTTGGATTTGGCGAAGTCGGTACAAAAAGAATATACATTTCCTGTTCTTTATTAGTCACATAAGCAGGAACCCATAAGCCTTCCTTAGGATATTCTATATATACAACTTCCCTTGCTTCTTTTTGCTCATGTCCAGAAAACATATTTACTACTTTTTTAATCACCCTATACACTGTATTTAAAAAGGGGATTCGATCAACAATAGAATCAATACCCGAAATAATCCATGATTTTCCTACAATACTTAAACGATAACCCACATAAGTAAATACAGTAAAACTACCGGCAAATATTATGACTGTCATTAAATAGTTATCATAATAACCATAAACAAAGCGGATTAAGTCAGAAAACCGATCATTTAAAAAGAATACAATTTGGCCAATCACATAAATAGGTAAAAATGCCAAAATACCGATCAGAAAGTAATTAAATATTTTTTTCATGCTCATACCTTTTTAATTATTATGATTGTTGCAATACAATAAAATCAGTTATTTAAGAACAAGTAAAACACCTGAAATCAATAAAAAGGCAGCAAAGAACTGCCCATATTTTTTATCATCTATTCCACTATAAATTAGCTCTTCAGTCAGTAAAAAAACGATGACTCCCAACTGTAAAAAACTCATATTATCAGCATAAGATAATTCAAAGTGACTGCCAATAAAAAACAAAGTTATTAGCTGAAAGATAGCGAATGTAGCATAGCAAATAGCAACAGTTACACGCGTAGTGTTTTTGTCATAGCCTTTACCATGTACTATTGCGGTTAACAAAGAACCACCTAAATTTGTTAATCCATGAATTAGGCCCATCACAGCAAGGTATGTTCTCTCATACTTAATCATTTGCTGTAATTTTTGCTCAAGGAATGGAAAAAAGCTTTTTAATGCGACTAAAATTAAAAACACACCGATGAGTAACCCCATACTAAACTTTGCAGCACTAACAAAGAACAAGAAGATTACAACTAAGGGGATACTATAAATCAATACTCTTTTATAAAAAGTAACATCAATAAATTGGTAATGTTTAATGATTTGCAGGGAATTGATTGCAATTGAAATAGGCAGCAACACACTGAGTGCATTAATAAAGTCATAGCCTAGCAATAGTAAAATAGGCGTGCCAAATAACAACACGCCCACACCAAAAACAGATTGAATCACTGCTGTTGTAATAACAGTAAGTAAAATATCTACTGGCATTTTTTTCCTCTTTTATTATTTTTATAAGTAGAAAAATATTATTCTAAGTGGGGATTTGGGTATTAAGCTAATGTAGACTCAAGACATTTCCCAATCGCTATACTTAACAAAGCTTCCACCTCTCCCATTCCCATATCCACTTCTTCAGCAATAACATCAGTATGGTCTGTATACTCAACAAAACCTATCGCTATTTCAACGGGATCTTTTTTAGGTGTTGTCACATTAACATAGATATTGCGTTTTATTCTTTCTGTAATAATTTCAGCTCTATCTAAAGATATTCCAGGTAAGGCTAGTACAAAGTCATCCTCCCCTACTCTTGCTGCAATATCTAACCCTGTGCGAATATCTAGTTTAAGTGATTCAACAACTTTAAAAAGCGTGGTATCCATTTCATATTCAGCTAAATGATGCTTATTTTTAAAGTCGGTCAAACTAAGATATAACAATGAAAAAGGCAATTCATTACGCTTTGAATTATCAACTTTTTCTTGTAACCGCTCCAACACACTTTCTCTAGCTAATAGTTGTGTTAAAGGGTCAACAGCTACATTTTCTTTCTCTAAAGCTTCCTGCGCTTCAAGCCTTAAAACATTAATAATCCCTAAAGAACAAGCCAGTAAAACACCTAATATCCAAGCAAAATACCACATGGTTCCTCCTAATAAAGTGTATGGTTATTTTTACGAATATGTTCGACCGTTACTTTGCCTCGAAATACCCGAAATACCCAACTTGTATAAACCATAATCAGTGGTAAAAAAATCACTGTTACCCAAAACATAACATTTAAGGTTTTTATACTGGAACTAGAATCCCACACCGTTAAGGAGCTATTGAAAGAAATACTGGAAGGAATAAGAAATGGAAACATAGAGCAGGCCGCTGTCAAAATTATTGATGCTATAGTGATACAACTAAATATAAAGGCACTCCCAGGTTTATCAAATCGTGATAATAACAGTGTTAGCCCCCCTCCAATAAAAGCAGAAGCAGGGACAGCCCATAATCCAGGTAAATGACCATAATTATCCAGCCATAGACCAGGCTCTCGCTTAACAAACTTTGCAATAGGGTTTGATGCTGCATTAGGAAATATCTCAGAGCTAATATGATAGCCATCAAGCGTAATAATCCAGACTCCAGCTAAGCCAAATAGAACCAAAGTTGCGATTGTAAAAATTATCACACATTTTTTAGCCCTTTCGTTAATATTGCCTATTGTTTTAATCTGCAAATAAACAGCACCATGCATAATGAACATAGATAAACTAATAAGTCCTGCCAATAATGCAAAAGGATTTAATAACCCCATAAAACTGCCAAAATATACAATTCGCATATTATCTTCAAAATGGAAAGGGATGCCTTTTAATAAATTACCAAAAGCGATGCCTAACACTAATGCTGGAACAAAAGCCCCAACAAACAGAGCTCTATCCCAATTTTCACGCCATGCAGGTACAGCCAACTTACTACGATAATCAAAACCCAAAGGTCGTAAAAACATAGCAAATAAAGCTAATAACAATGCGAAATAGAAGCTAGAGAAAGAAACAGCATAAACCGTTGGCCATGCCGCAAATAACGCGCCCCCAGCCATGACAAACCAGACTTGATTACCTTCCCATGTTGATCCAATAGAATTTATAATAACGCGCCTTTCTTCATCATTTTTACCTAAAAAAGGCAATAACACGCCTACACCTAAGTCATAGCCACCCAAGATAGCAAAGCCAATAATTAACACACCTAAAAAGGCCCACCAAATAATTCTTAAGGTTTCATAATCAAAAATCATCGTTAACCTCTTTGATCCATTTCAAAATGATAGCGTCGTCTATGCAAGCTACTCGGTCCTAACTTGATATATTTCAACATCAAAAACATTTCGATTACCAGAAAAATAGTATAGAAAAAAACATAGCCTGATAGGCTTAAAATAATATCCCATTCAGATAAAGAAGAAGCACTTAGAAAAGTAGGTAATACTTCTGCAATAGACCATGGCTGCCGCCCAAATTCAGCTACAAACCATCCAGTTTCACAGGCTATCCAAGGCAAAGGCATCGTATAAAGACTTAATTTTAGAATCCAGTCATTTCTACTCTTTCTAATCGAACTAGCAACAACAGCAATCACAAATACAATGAGCATAATAAACCCACTGACAACCATTACTCTAAATGTCCAAAATAGAGGGGCAACTTGTGGAATTGAATTTTTTATTGCCAATTCAATTTGTTCATCAGTGGCATCAACAACATTTTCTGTATAGCGCTTTAATAATAAGCCATAGCCTAAATCTTTCTTTAATGATTCAAACTCGGCAATGACAGTTTCTTCTCTATTGCCTTCTCTAAGCTGCTGCAATAAGCCATAAGCTTTAATCCCATTATGAATATGAACCCTGTTATTTGCTAAAATTTCCGTTAAACCAATAACGGGTGTATCAATTGATCGAGTACCAATCAAACCTAAAACCCAAGGAATTTTTACTGCATAATGCGTTTTCATTGCTTCTTGATCAGGAAGCCCTATAACAGTAAAAGCTGCTGGTGCTTCTTCCGTATGCCATTCTGCCTCAATAGCCGCTAATTTGGCTTTTTGTACTTCTCCATCTGTGTATCCACTTTCATCCCCAAGCACGATAACAGCTAACACTGATGCCAAACCAAAGCCTGCTGCAATAGTGTACGAGCGCTGAGAAAATGCAGCATCTCGTCCTTTTAGCATGTAATAGGCACTTATACCTAACACAAAAGCTGATGCCGTCGTATAGCCGGCAGCCACTGTATGTACAAATTTAACCTGAGCTGCAGGGTTAAAAATTAAAGCAGCAAAACTTGTTACTTCCATTCGCATGGTTTCGTAATTAAACTCTGCACCAACAGGGTTTTGCATCCAGCCATTAGCAACTAAAATCCATAAAGCTGATAAATTAGAGCCTAATGCAACGAGCCAAGTAATGGTTAAATGTTGTCCCTTAGTTAATTTATCCCAGCCAAAGAAAAATAAGCCGACAAAAGTTGATTCCATAAAAAAAGCCATTAAACCTTCAATGGCTAAGGGTGCTCCAAATACATCCCCCACATAATGAGAGAAATATGACCAGTTCATGCCAAATTGAAATTCCATGGTTAAACCAGTCGTCACACCTAATGCAAAGTTAATTCCAAATAACTTGCCCCAGAACAAGGTCATATCCTTATAAATTTCTCGGCCAGTCAATACATAAGTTGACTCCATAATAGCCAAAAGAACAGATAACCCTATTGTAAGAGGCACAAATAGAAAGTGATATAAAGAAGTAACAGCAAACTGCCAGCGTGAAAGCTCAACAACCGCATCTGAAATCATATCTAGTCCTTTGGTAAAACGGATTTTATAATATTATTGCTAAGAATAGGCTAACTACGAATAGCTGGCAAGCAGTAATCTAGAGTAAAATAGCTTAATCTAAAAAGAATAATAATTTTATTCCTTCCAGCCTAAATAAAATAATGATTATTGTCATATCGCCTTCAAAAACTCTAGACTTTGCTAACAAGCAATATCAATCACATACAATACCCCGACAGCTAGAACAAAGTCAGACTCTTATTGATACTGTTGAACAACTCAGCCCAGAAGCGTTATCTAATTTAATGAAGATTAGTGACAAATTAAGTCAACTTAATTGGCAACGCTATAAGGACTTTACAACACCTTTTGCTTTAAATAATGCCAAACAGGCTTTATTAGCCTTTAAAGGCGATGTTTATGGAGGCATTGATTCTGATAATTATAACGATGATGATTTTAATTTTGCCCAGCAACATTTAAGAATTTTATCGGGTTTATACGGTGCACTACGCCCTTTAGACTTGATACAACCCTACCGTTTAGAAATGGGCACTCGCTTGCAAAACCCTCAAGGTAAAAATTTATACGAATTTTGGGATAAACAAGTAACAGAACTACTTAACCAAGACTTTGATGGCAGAGAAACACCTGTACTTATAAACTTAGCTTCTAATGAATACTTTAAAGTCATTAAGCCCAAGCTATTAAATGCCAGAATATTAACTTTGGCTTTTAAAGAGAATAAATCGGGCACGTATAAAACCATAGGCATACATGCCAAGCGTGCTCGTGGATTAATGACAAACTTTATTATTAAAAACCGTTTAACGGAAGCAGAACAAGTTAAAGGGTTTGATTTGGAACAATATGCTTTTAACGAAGCTCTATCTTCAGAAAAAGAATGGGTCTTTAGCCGAGGCTAAAACATTCTTATACCTATATTAAAACTATTAGCATGCATTTATCTATTTTGTTAAAAAAACAAATCCTTATTCTTAGTGTTATTATTTTTTCTTATTCAACGGTTGTTTTTGCAGAACCTCAACAAAAAGGTCGAGGTATATCTAATGCCTGGGAATTGCCGCCATTAATATTAAATGACCTTAATGGTGAAAAACATAATTTATATGACTGGCATGGCAAAGTTATTATGCTTAATTTTTGGGCGACCTGGTGCGGCCCCTGCCAAATTGAAATACCTGACTTTATAAATTATCAAAAACAATATGCAGATAAGGGATTACAAATAATTGGTATTGGACTTGATGAAGTACGTAAATTAAAAAACTATGTACGCACTGTTGGTATTAATTACCCCATACTACAAGCTGATCCAGAATTGCAATATTCTTTATTAAAACAATGGGGTAATCCATTTGGTGTATTACCCTTTACAGTAATAATTGCTAGAGATGGGCATTTGGTCTTTATGCAACAAGGGATTTTAAATAAACAATCTTTTGAGACTTACGTTAAGCCTCTATTAGAATCAGCTGAATAATTTTGCTATTTTTCACCATGAAAGTTTGAATTTATCACCCAATCTTTCATGGTGAAATATTGTAACTATTTTATAGCAATATGTTCATCAATTTGCCACTTCAAAGGATACTTAGCCATCACTTCCTGCAAATAAGTAGTCATTTTTTCTGATAATAACTTTTGTCTTACTCTATCCTCAATAGCGGCATAGTCTTTACGTTCTGCTGGCTTTCTATTGACGACAACAATAATGTGCCAGCCTTTATCTGTTTTAACAATTTCACTTAGCTCATTATCTTTTAAATCTTTAATCGCTAGTTCAATTTCTTTTGAACCATTGCCTTCTTTTAACCAGCCCATATCACCTGAACGTTGGCGACCATAAGCATCAATACTATGTTGCCCTGCTAATTCAAACAAACTTTCGCCAGCAATGATTCGTCCACGCATTTCTTCTGCTTGTTGCTGTGTTCCCAAGACTATTTGACCAATTTGTCTACGCTCAGGAATATAAGCAATTTCTGGGTGTTTCTGAAAATAGTCTAACAAGGTATTTTTATTTGGAATCCATTCTTGTTCTTTCTGCTTCAACAATAAACGTGTTGTTAAGTTATGAGCATATTCTTGTAACTGAGGGGTAATATTTTCTGTTTTCTCATCGACCGCTTTTGCAGTAAGCGTTAATTGAATCCACTCATTAATCTTTTCGATTATTCTTTCCTTATCAACCTCACCTTGAGCCTTACTAGAAATTAAATCACCATATTTAATTAACACGCCTTCACCTTCAGCAAGCACAGTCTCAGATGT
Organism: uncultured Methylococcales bacterium; assembly: GCA_913009265.1. GTDB lineage: Bacteria > Pseudomonadota > Gammaproteobacteria > Methylococcales > Methylomonadaceae > QPIN01. Next base: position 13,755 of record CAJVYL010000023.1, on the reverse strand, counting down.
TGGAGCATTATCTAATTTCTCAAAATATGTTTTAACTTTTGCATCCGAAATTAACTTATTAATACTTAGCATTTTTAAAGTACTAAAGTTTCTTGCTATATAAGCTGATCTTGATGCAATTAAAGCATCCGTATTACCTTTAGTTCGCTCTTTAAACTGAGCATCAATATCATCAGGCACTTTAAGTTGCTGAGTTAACCTTTTTAAATAAAGTCGAGCAAGAAGTGATGTTTTAAAGTTACTCATTTCTTGGTGAAAAACAACGCTCTTATGCTTTTCAGCTGCTATAGCCTCTAAATATAAAGCTTCTGACCTTACCATTCTTAATAGCATATCGCCACGCAGATAAGCTTGATCCTTTTCATCCATAGATGGAAATTGAGTCGCAAAAGGAGCGGCTTGCATCGCAGCTTCTAATTGCTGCTCTGTCACTTGCCCAGACTCACCAATAGTTACTAGAACTTTATCTGCGTATGTAACGCTAGTAATTAAACTAAGAAAGAGAAAAACAAAAAAGTTATTTTTGATCATATGAATTTGAGATATTAATTTGGAAGTGAGGCTTTAGCCTCGCATAGACAGAAAAGCGAGGCTAAAGCCTCACTTCCTGATTACACTTAATTGATTGTTTGGACGCAGGCGCGTCTTAAAGAGGGTTCCCACGGAGCCCATGGGAACCAGATGACAATTTATTTTTTGTTAGCACCACCTAAGTCATGCGCATTAGAGTGAATCCAGCTAATCGCTGCATCTAAATTATCCTTAATTTTCTTACCTTCCCAAGTTAACGCTTCTGCAACAATAGGCACACCTGACTTGTTAACTTCATGACAAGATGCACACAATAATGGACCATGACTTCCATCAGGATTATATTGAGTCGCTTGTTTATAAGTCGTTGGATCAACCGTTGGGGTTACTGGGTACAAACCATGAATTGATTCATGACAAGCCTGACAAGCTAATCCAGCATGGCCTTTAGAGTAACGCATTACACTGTATTTACCTGGTTGGTTAATTGGAAATGCAACGCCGCCCTGCCCTTCAACAAAAGGAGGTGCATGACAATCCGCACAATGAGGAACGCCTGGAGATAACCAATAGTCTTTACCATGGCTTGCAGCACTATAAGGAACAGCCGCTATACCTGTCGCTTCTGCGGGAAGTTGTAGCGAAGATAACTTAGCAGATGGATTAGCAGATAATAATGCAACATTAATATCACCATCTTCATCTTTAGTCACTAATGGCGCACCATCTTTCATCGCAATAACACCGATATCTGGCACCATTCTATCTTTAGACCATGTGAGTAAAATACCTGATTTTCCTGGTGTATCATGGCCATTTTTATCTAACACAACTTTTGGATCTAGATATTTTTCTTCTAATACTTTACGTGTTACACCAATCGCTTTAGCAATCTCATCCAGAGATTTATTACGAATCGTTTTACCTGTTTGTTTAAAGGCATTTTTTAAATCATCACGTTGATACAGCTCTCGTGATAATTGGCTGTGACAGTTAGTACACCACATACCTTTACCACCTTGACCATTACCAATTTTAGAAACATTGGTTTGCATCCATTTTCCAATTTCATTCAGATGCTCTGGTGTACCTACACCATCCTTATCTTTATTTGGATTTGAATGCACATCACGTCCAGCAAAACAGCCGCCTTCGGTATCACGGTTATCTGATGTTGCATAAAAGTTTTCACCTGTTGGGGTAATAGGATAGCCTTCCATACCACCATCTTGCCTATGTGCTGGATGACAACCTGCACAAGTTCCTGTACGCCCTTCAGCATCAGGTAGAGGACGAATGGTTTGATGAACTCTATGTAAAGCTTCTGATAAAGGCATAATTGGAGAATCCCAATCTTCACGCTCTTTACTTCCACTCATAACCTGAGCAATTCCTTTAGACTGCAATACACCAATTACGTTATCTGCATGACATTGCTGACAAAGTACAGGGTCACTACCTAAACGGTTTTGAGTAGACCGACTAGTAGGTTCATAATTAGCCAAGAATTGAGTACCATGACGCGCATCATGAATTTGTAACACTGAAATAGCGGTTGCTTTCAGTTCTGCCATATAAGAAGTGGCACCAAGACTTTCCCAAAATACTTTCTCTTGTTTATAAAGTGTAAAAGTATCGCCATTCGCATTTGAATTAGCATGGCAATTTGCACAATTAGGTACATCAATCGGGTTAGTCCCAATAAACTTAACAGGCTTTCCTGAATGGCTATCAATAATAGGCTTATTTGTTTTAGCATCAACCAAGCCCACCCACGCTTCTTGATAAGGACGAAGATCACTTTCCACAATTTCCAGTGGACTTTTCTTCATCAATTCATCATAAAAAGGTGTTAAAGGTAAGCCTAAAGCATCCCAAATACCTGGATTAGTCAAAACAATAGGTACATTATCTAATACTGGAGATTTGGTATAAACCACTGTCCCTGTATCACCTGTATAGTGCAAGTGACCATTTTTTAACGGCATTCCAGAAGGACCTGCATCACGAGGTATTGGCAATTCAATACCAATCCGTTTCTTTTCACTGTCTTTACTGGTATTTTTAGGGTTACTACCTTTTAAATCTTTATAAATATACAAGTGGGTAAAATAAGCATTACCTACATTTTCATTTTTTGTATATTTTCCATCCTTATTCACATCATAAGGAATATTCCAGTAGGCCAGCTTTGTACCTTCTGAGAAGGTATTATCAACATGACCATATTCCAGTTTCATGCGTTTTTTACCATCCAACAAAACGGTTGGATCTTTTGGATCAGCTTTTAATAACTGCGGAAAACTATAAGGTCCATCCGCAGTTTTAACGACCTGACTTTGAATCGAGTTATAAGGCGGTAAAATACAACAATAAGAAAAGTCAAAACCTGTACAGTGCATCCCCAATTCATAATTAATGGTGATATTGTAATCATTTTTGGGTTTTTGTTTATCTCCAATAACTGCATTGCTAATGGGACTATTCCTAAGCAAAGTTTTTTCTTTTTCTGGTGCAGAATAAGGGACATATCCTGCAAAAACAGGGCTGATAAACAAACTACTGAGTAATATAGGTATGGCAATTCTTTGCATGATCTTACTTCCTCATTTGATAATAATATTGCGCCAGTTGCTTAATTTCTTCTGCACTCAATTGCTCTGAAATTAAACGCATTCGACTATAAACGTCGTTTTGACGAACCCCAGTTTTATATTCAGTTAATGTATTAACAAAATATTCAACCTGTTGTCCCGCCAACGCGGGGATATCCTGCCTTTCGCCTTGTCCGTTACCACCATGACAAGTAAAGCAAGGCGGAATGATTTTTTTACCATTGCCTTTAGCAACTAAAACTTCTGCTTTTTCTAGCTTTTGTTTTTTAGCTTTATGCTGAGCTTCAGGTAAAGAAGCAAACCAGACAGCTAAATCAGCAGAGTCTTGCTCACTTAAGCCCACAGCAACAGAATTCATTAAGGCGTGCGTTCTTTTATTATCAGCATAATCACGCAACTGCTTATAAGTATAAGTTGCCAATTGTCCCGCTAAAGATGGAAAAGCATCCATCTGACTCACACCTTTTTCACCATGACAACCAGTGCAAGACTCAGCAAGTTGCTTACCTTTTTTTAAATTCCCATCTTTCACAAAATTTAAAGCATCAGGTGTCCATGCTATATTCGAAGCTGGCTCCGCAATAAGCAAAGCAGGCACAAGTAATAAAAATAAAGAGAGTGTACGTTTCATATTTAATATCCCCATGCGCTTGAATCATATGTATCTAAAAAGAAGAACTGTAAAATTGGAATACCAAAACTGATAAACATAAGCACAGCAATTACTTTATTCCATAGTTTTATATCATTTAGATATTCTGGTAAATCTTTTACTTCATGGTAAGACTCAGCATATTCCACTTCCGCTTCATATACTTCAGTTGTAGCACCAAACTGAGTTTTAAAGATTAAATAAATAAACAAACAAGCAGAACCGACTAAAACCAGCCCCCCCATAATCATTAATAATTCATAGGGCTCCCAAGATAAAGTCATTAGGTTATTGTAGACCACGCTAGAAATTCTACGTGGCTGTCCAAGCAAACCAAGAACATGCCATGGTGTTGTCATAATACTCATGCCAATAAACCAAGTCCAAAGCTGCACTAAAGCTAAGTTATTTGAATAGATTGGTTTCTTAGTCAAAATCGGCCATAAATAATAAGCTATGGAAAAATACATAATAACGGTTGTACCAGCAAAGATCAGGTGAAAATGACCCGGTACCCAAGCAGTATTATGGATCATGGCATTCATCGCATAACTTGCGTTGACTAAGCCACCCCATCCACCAAAAATCAGCATCAATAAAGATAAGATAACTGAAAGTACCATTGTGTTAGTCCACGGTAGAGTACCTATCCAGCCAAATAAACCTTTACCACCCCGTAATCGACCGGCCACTTCTAATGAAGCAATAACCGTAAAACCAGTAATAAATGTAGGAATAGAAACAATAAACGTACCTACACTATGTAACAGTTTCCAGCCGCTGGCTTGTTCGGGATCCATATATAAATGGTGAAAGCCAATCGGTAAACTAAATACAACTAAAACAATAAATGCTGCTCTAGCTAGCTCATCACTAAACAAGTAAGAACCTGCATGCTTAGGTACAAAAGAATAAAAAGCAGTGTAAGCAGGAATTAACCAGAAATATACAATAGGATGCAAAGTCCAAGCAAAAAGTGTACGTGCTAAACCAACATCAATAGTATCAACCCAGCCAAAAGCCCAAGGAAGAATTAAGAACAATGACTCTAAAGCAACACCAGCACTAGTCCATAACCACAACATAGCATTCATTGTCGTTGCAAACATAACTAAGGGTACTATTTCACCAGGATTCTGCTCTTTCCATTGAAGAAACATCATAATCATGATGCCACACCAGACCCAAGACCCCACAATCAGCAGAGTTGCACCAACATAGAAAGCATAATGCGCTTGAACAGGTGGGTAAAAGGTATAAAGAACGGAGGCTAAACCTAATAAAAGAGGAACAGCCGCTATAACCACACCCGCTAAAGCCAACCAAAATCCAGCCCAGGCTAGATTCTTATTCCAAACTGGGGTTTTTAATGAAGTGCTCGCCGTATAATAGCCAAACCCCATAATAAAAAATGTTGTGAGCACATAGGCCATCAGAACCCCATGCGTACTCACCGAAGCAAAATAAACTGTTGGTGAATCTAATGCTTCAATCAGGCCACTACGTTCCAACACCTGATATTCGCCCATAAAACAAGCCAATATAAAAGCAATAAAAGCGACCCACATATGGCTTAAAGCGAGTTTTCTTTCTGTCATATCATTCATTTGTTATCCCCTCCCTTAGAAGTAATCTGTGGCGCTTGCCATTGATCTTTTTCTACCACATCAATTTTGCTCCACATATGATCATGCCCTAAACCACAATACTCATTACATAAAACAGGATAATCACCTGGCTTAGGAAAAGAGGTTTCTATTTCTGCAACAAAGCCAGGCACAATCATAGTACTCATATTAGTCATAGGAATATGCACCCCATGCAATACATCAATACTTACCCAACGAAAGGTTAATTTTGTTTCAGCAGGAACGGTAATTTTTTTAGGAAAAAATGAATAGCGTCCAGCTACCATTCTGATGGTGATTTCACCCTTTTCATCAATTTGAACACCTAAATTATCTTCTGCAAACTCTTCACTTAAATGCAGTTTTGCAGAATTAATAGTTTCTACATTACTCGGTGCATTAACACTATGAAATAAGGCGTCTATCATTATAATAGTAATAAAAAAAGCACAAATAGCTAAGACTATCTGTGCCCATTTTTTCTCTAACGGATCAATATGCATGCCTTCCTCCTAATTGATCATACCGCGAGGTAGAAAAACCCCGTAGTAAAGAAACATCCAGCCTATAACCATGCTGATTCCCACAGTAATCATTAGCACCCAGGTACCAATTGGAGAACTTTCTAGTATTTTTTTACGTTCTTCTTCGCTTACTTCACTCATTATGCCTTCCTATTTTGAAGAATTATTTTTATTATAGATTTAGAGTATTAATATTAGCTAATATAACAGTGGGATCTTTAGCCTGTCAATTTTTGAAATGAACTTCTTTGCTTTTTAAATGTCGAGGAAACCCAATTTTAGACCAAGTAATAGAAAAGTATTTTTGAAAGGCGCTATATAAACCAGAAGGAGAATATATTATTTTGAAACAATTGGTTTTTTGCCAACTAAATATCTAGTCTTTGGCCTCGTTACATTCTGCACACAAAAATAAGCAGCTTTATCAAAACTCATGGTCAATGTATGCGTTATTTTATGTTCAAGTAAAAACTTATCCATTTCTCGCTCAGGTAAGCGATTGGCAATTCTTTTGGCAATACAGGAACAGGGCTTAGCAAACCTTAATCTATCATTGTCTTTATTGATAGAGTTTCTAACTTCTTTTTCAACACACTGCTCAGCAAACGTCTGTTCGAACTGATCTTTCTTCGAAACAGTCGTTTGCTGTACATTATTAATTGAGCAACTCGATAAAAAACCCACTAAAAACAAACAAACCACTGAGCTTTTAATCGACATAAACTATTTTATATTGTGTATTACTGAAAACGAGTAATTTTTGGCTCAACTTCTTTTTGAGACTCTTGCACACACTCATAAGCGGCTGCATCGTAACGTATTTGAAATGAGCGAACGTGGTTATCTTCCTTTAAAAACTCATCAGCTTCTTGGTCGGTTAAATGATTATCCATATAGTCTGCAATACAAGCACATGTTTTTTCAACATAAGTAAGATCAACTTTATCTCCACCAATAGCGACTTCTCTTGCAACACAGTCTTTAGAAAATTCTTTTTTAAACTTGCCTTTCTCTACCCAGTTTGCTTTATCAACAGGCTTAGACATTTGCTTATAATTTTGTTTATCATCAATTTTATTAGTCGTCATATTCTTGCTGTTTCCAACAATCGTTGTTGCTACTTTAGCCTCTTTAGTAACAGCCTCAGTTTTTTTAGCTCCATCATTATCATCAGAACAAGCTGAAAGAAGCACAATAGCGCCCAAAGACATCACAGACAGAAAATGGTTTGATTTACTTTTAAATCGACTCATATTGATAAACCTTGTTTAATTTAATATTTTATTTATTGGCATTATAACCCTTTTATATTAAAAATATTCTACCTAGCTAATTAACCACAACTTAAAGAGAATAAAAAAATCATGTAGCTCTGATGTAGTGAAACGAAATCAAGGGAAAGTTTAGGCAAACCTTGATTCCACTATGTTTCATCAAGGCTACAAAAGCTTAACTTCTATCATACTCAGAATTAAAAACAAGCAGAGTAATCTAATACAGCCTCTTGGCATTGAAAAAAGATGCGTGGGTAATCTATTCGAATAACCAACTTCAAACCATATTCAAAAAAAACAGCTAATGTCATAAAACGCGCCAATACAGCCCAAAATCGCAGACTTGTATTTAAGGCATTTCGCCATACAGCGATCGTCCAAAATATAATAGGAGTAAACAAAATTAAATGCATTGCATCCCAACTGGATACCGTAAACTCTCCTTCTCTCGCCAAATTATCTACCATAAATAGAGTGCTATTGAGTAGAACAAAAAACGGCCAAAAAACCAACCACAACTTTACCTGTCCAATCCAAGAATCAAATAAATATCGATACAAGGTTAGTTCAGAGACTCGCCCCCATTTGATTTCTCTAAAAAATGAATTAAAAGGGGTTGCTATATATAGCAGCACTAAAAAGAACACGATTGTAAATATATATTCTGAGATTGTTCCAAATTGAATATGGAGCAATAAAATAGGTATGGAATACACAAACATAATAATGATCTTTTAAAATATAACGAGACAATAGTTTACAAAACTTACAGACATAAAAAAACCGCATTCAGAACAAGGCTGAATGCGGTTTTTTCTAGCTAAATTAAATTATCTACTTTTTAGCCAGTACCTTAGCAATAGTCTCACCCATTGCAGAAGGCGTTGGAGCAATTGTTACGCCTAAATCTTGTAACATTTCTACTTTTTCAGCAGCAGATTCACCAGCAGATGAAATAATCGCGCCAGCATGCCCCATTCTACGACCCTTAGGCGCAGTTAATCCCGCAATATAGGCAACAACAGGCTTACTCATATTTTTAGCAGCGTAAACACCCGCTTCAACTTCTTGAGGCCCACCGATTTCACCAATCATTAAGACTAATTTGGTTTCTTCATCTTGTTCAAACTTTTCAAAGATATCACGATGCGAACTACCATTGATAGGATCACCACCAATACCAACCGATGTTGAAATACCAATACCAAGCTCTCTCATCTGGTCAGCCGCTTCATAACCTAAAGTTCCTGATCGCCCAACAACACCCACGATACCTCTTTTATAGATATGCCCAGGCATAATACCCAACATAGACTGCTCTGGACTGATTGTACCTGCACAGTTTGGCCCTGTTAAAACCATACGATCTTTCTTAGGAAATTTACGCAAGAACTGCTTAACTTTCATCATATCTTGTGTAGGAATACCATCAGTAATAGACACACAAAATTTAATGCCTGCTTCAGCTGCTTCCATAATAGAATCCGCTGCAAATGCAGGCGGTACAAAAATGATACTAGCTTCAGCACCTTCTTGTTCTACAGACTCACGTACTGTATTAAAAACAGGACGATCTAAATGTGTCTGCCCACCTTTTCCTGGAGTAATACCGCCAACAACGGTTGAACCGTAATTGATCATATCTTGAGCATGAAAAGTACCGATCTTGCCAGTAAACCCTTGCACAATCATGCGTGTTTCTTTATTGATTAAAATAGACATTACGCGGCTCCCTCTGCTTCTTTAGCAACTTGTTCATTACGAGCTAGAACAGCTTTCTCAGCCGCTTCAGCCAATGTTGTCGCAGTAATAATAGGTAGACCACTGTCTGCAATGATTTTTCTACCCGCCTCTACATTTGTACCTGACAAACGAACAATCAAAGGGATTTTCATATCAATTTTCTTAACTGCTTGCACTACACCTTCAGCAATCCAGTCACAACGGTTAATCCCTGCGAAGATATTAACTAACATGGCTTTCACACCTTCATCAGCTAATACTAAACGGAAAGCTTTTTCTGTACGTTCTGCAGAAGCACCACCACCAACATCTAAAAAGTTAGCTGGTTCGCCACCTGCTAGTTTGATCATATCCATCGTTGCCATCGCAAGACCAGCACCATTAATCATACAACCAATATCACCATCTAAACCCACATAGCTTAAACCACGGTCTGCAGCTGCCATTTCACGTTGATCTTCTTGAGTTTTATCACGTAATTCTGCGACTTTTTGACGACGGAATAAAGCATTATCATCGAAGCCCATTTTGGCATCCATAATCATCAGTTTGCCACTGCCACCCGTTACAACTAAGGGATTGATTTCAATCATATTGGCATCTAAATCACGCATAGCACGATAACAACCAGTAATTAGTTTTACTGCAGGGCTAATTTGAGACGTTTCCAAACCTAGAGAAAAAGCCATTTCTCTTGCTTGAAATGCCAACAACCCAACGGCAGGGTCTATTTGAATTTTTTTGATTTTTTCAGGATTATTCTCAGCAACATCTTCAATATCCATTCCACCTTCAGTAGAACCGACCATGATGATGCTTTCATGAGCACGATCAACTAATAAACTAAAGTAAAGCTCTTTAGCAATATTTGTTCCCGCTTCAATATACAATCTTAAACAGACTTTACCTTCAGGCCCCGTTTGGTGAGTGACCAATCGCTTGCCCAACATGGATTCAGCAGCTGCTTCTACTTCTTCATAAGATTTACAGATTTTAACGCCGCCTGCTTTACCTCGTGCTCCCGAATGAATTTGCGCTTTAACCGCCCAAACTTCACCGCCAATTTCTCTTGCACGTTGTACTGCATCTTCTGGGCTATAAGCTAACCCACCATCGGCGACTCTTACGCCATATCCAGCCAAAATTTCTTTTGCCTGATACTCATGAATATCCATAGTATTCCTATTTAATTTTATAAAATTTGTTCTAAACTAAAAAAGTTTTCGCAAGATGCATAAAGCCCTTACGTTTTTCATATAACAGATTGAAATGATTCATCTGTGCTTACCTTTAGTTAATGTATCTTAGTCCATGGGACGCAGGCTTCAGCGTGTATCTCTACTCACTTAGGAATGCACATAAATAAAGCCAACAATTATCAAACTGGAAGTGGGACTTTAGCCCCACATTCGGTCGGGCGAGGCTAAAGCCTCACTTCCAAATTGCTCAAATTATTTCGTGCATACTCCTTAGCAGGCTATAACCTGCGCCCCACTTATTTTATTTTAATTTTGCAGCGATCGCTTCAGCTGCTTTTACGACATTTGATGCCATCTTTTCAGAAGCTGCATCAATTAATCGACCATCTAATGCCGCTGCACCTTTACCTTGAGCCGCCGCTTCTTTAAGCGCTGCTAAAATACGGTGAGCCTTATCAATTTCAGCTGCTGGTGGTGTAAATACTTCGTTAGCCAATTCAACTTGTGATGGATGGATTGCCCATTTACCTTCACAACCTAATGCAGCTGCACGTTTAGCTGCTAATTTATAACCTTCAGGGTCTTTAATATCACCAAAAGGCCCATCAATAGGACGTAAACCATAAGCACGACAAGCAACAGTCATACGGCTAATCGCAGCATGCCATTGATCACCCGGGTAGTTCTCGTTTAAACCACCGATATTAGTTGTTCTTGCACGGTTACTTGCCGCGTAATCAGCCACACCAAAATGTAAAGCTTCTAAACGACCACCTAAAGCACCTTGCTTAGCAATATCTTCAACATTGGCCATACCCAATGCTGTTTCAATCAAACATTCAATACCAATTCTGTTTTTTAAGCCTTGTTGCATTTCTAATTGATTTACCATAGCTTCAACCATGTAAACATCAGAATAAACACCAACCTTAGGAATTAATATAGTGTTTAATTTATCGCCACATTGCTCCATTAAGTCAACAACATCACGAACCATATATTGAGTATCTAAACCATTAATACGAACAGAAACTGTTACGCCATGACCCGCCCAATCCATATCATTGATTGCTTCAATCACATTTTTACGTGCTTGAATTTTGTCATCAGGTGCAACCGCATCTTCAAGATCTAAGAAAATGAAGTCGACACCGCTTTTCATTGCTTTTTCAAACATACCTGGATTAGACCCAGGAACGGCTAACTCACAACGCTGAACACGTTGGACATTGGCTTCATATAACGTATGGCTCATTTAAACACCTAAAATTATTTCAATTTAAAGTACCCTTTTTGGTACTTGAAGATTAGCGCCAGGCCAAAACCTGAGCACAAATTAACCGACCATTGTACTTCTAGAAGCCCTAAAGTCAAATTTTATCAGCATTAATAGATGACAATAAATAACACTAGCAAACAAAAAATCAAGCTAAAAACAACTCAAACTTTATACATTAATTATACAATTTAAGACTAATAAAATAACAACTCACAAAAAAACAACTATACTTAAACTCTAGCCTTATAAAATCTACTCATTACTAGTTAGATACATGCATATTAAAAGCAACTCACTCAAAACCTTATTAATTTATTTTTTAAGCTTAACTATATATAGTGCCAGCGCCCATTCTGATCAGAGTGAATTAATTGATTTCAGCGTAGAAGATTTATTAAACATAGAGGTTACCTCCGTTTCAAAAAAAGCAAAATCATTAAATGATTCCCCTGCTGCTATTTTTGTTATCACAAATGATGACATTAAGCGTATAGGAGCGACCTCTATACCTGAAGCGTTAAGACTTGCACCAGGAGTCAACGTTGCCCGTATAGATTCAAATAAATGGGCCATCAGTTCCAGAGGCTTTAATGGCCGCTTTGCCAATAAATTATTAGTGCTGATTGATGGACGCAATGCTTATACACGCGCATTTTCTGGTGTCTATTGGGAAAACCAAGATGTAATGTTAGAAGATGTTGATCGAATTGAGGTTATTCGAGGGCCTGGCGCAGCCTTATGGGGAGCCAATGCTGTCAATGGTGTTATTAACATTATTACCAAACATTCAGCTGATACACAAGGAGGCTTACTTGTTGCTGGTGGAGGCACAGAAGAACAAGGATTTGGTAGCTTTCGTTATGGCGGCAACTTAAATGAAGACACAACTGCCAGAGCTTATATAAAAGGTTTTAAACGTGATGAAAACACCCATCAATCCGGCGGTGAAGCTGGAGATGATTGGGACAAAGTACAAGGCGGCTTTAGAATTGATTCCCAACTCACCACTAAAGACAACCTTACCATTCAAGGTGATGCTTATCGCAGTATATTAAACCAAAACACCACATTAGCTCAGCTCACCCCTCCATATCAAAGCAACTTTAATGAAAAAATTGATACTTTTGGCGGTAATATTCTAGCTCGCCAAAAACATATCTTTTCACCAACATCGGACTACTCATTACAATTTTACTATGATTTTTATGAACGTGACGAAGTTTACATGAAAGAAAGCCGACATGTAGCTGATCTAGATTTTCAACACAGCTTTGCTTTTTTAGACTGGAATAACATTATTTGGGGTACTAGCTATCGCTATACCCACGACCTTTTACGTAGCACTTACGTTACAGCAAACCCTACTAGCCGCAACGACCAACTTTTTACTGCTTTCGTACAAGATGAAATAACCCTAATTGAAGATCTATTATGGTTAACACTTGGCTCTAAATTTGAACACAATGATTTTAGCGGCTTTGAAGCACAACCAACAGCTCGCTTAATGTGGACCCCCCACCACAAACATCGTTTATGGGCAGCTGCATCAAGAACCGTAAGAACACCCTCTCGCCTAGAACATAATATGACTTTATTGCGATCCGTATCCTTACACCCAACACCAACACCACCACATACGTTAGTACCAGTAGCATTAACCCTGACAGCAAACGACCAATATGAGTCCGAGGAAGTTTTTAGCTATGAAATCGGCTATAGAACAACTGTAATTAAAAATGTTTCTATAGATTTTACCGCTTTTTATAACAACTATAAAAACTTAAGATCAGGACTGTTTGGCGCTCCCGACCCATCCACTTTACCTATCAACCAACCCGTTATGCCTATCAATCAAAATAAGGCTCATTCTTACGGATTTGAAATAGCCTCAGTTTGGCAAATGTTAGATTGGTGGCGCTGGGATATTAATTACAGCTTTCTAAAAACCGATTACAATTCAAATAGCGTAAGTCAAGTACTAGGCCTTACACCTCAACAACAGTTTTCACTACGTAGCGCAATGTCCCCTTGGCAAAATATTGACCTAGATTTATTATTTCGATACATAGATCAAAACACAGCAGTTACTACATTTGGTGATGCTGATATTAAAGCCTATGTTTCTCTTGATATTCGCCTAGCTTGGCGACCTATAAATAGTATTGAGCTATCTTTGGTTGGGCAAAACTTATTGGCAGAAAACCACCATGAATACAACCAAGAATTATTTACGACACCCACTGAAATAGATCGCGGTATGTACGGCAAATTAGCCTGGTCCTTTTAATTGCCAACCAACATTATGCCCTC
>CAJVYL010000022.1 GCA_913009265.1 uncultured Methylococcales bacterium | reverse complement strand
AGGGGGCATTATGCCCCCTTTTTGGTTATTTTTACAGCTTGTTATCTTACAGACAAGCTATCTTTTATTATTTTAGGCGTAACAAAGACCAATAATTCTCTTTTTTTATCACTTTGTGTATTCTTTTTAAATAGCCTTCCAACATATGGCAAGTCACCAAAAAAAGGAATCTTGAACTCTTCCTGTGCTGAGTCTCCTTCATACACACCACCTAAAACAATGGTCTCTCCATCCCTTACCCTAACCATTGTTTCAACTTCTCTTTTGTCTATACCACCCGCCGCATTTGCTGCATCTTTTTTAATTAAAAGATCCATTATCACATCGCCATCCGGAGTAATTTGTGGTGTTACGTTTAATTCTAATACCGCATCAATCAATTGAGTTTGTGTTCCATCCTGACTCACCGTTGTAAAAGGAATTTGCACCCCTTGCTTAATAAAAGCCAACTCCCTATCAGAGGTCATTACACGAGGGTTTGCCAACACTTCACCTCTATTTTCATTTTCTAATGCTGATAATTCTAAGTTTAAGACATAATCAGCAGCCCTTGCCAAGGTCATCCCTAAAGCCCCAACAGGATGAGCATTTATTGCCTTAGCACCCAAGTCAACTAACGTACCATTAATAGTTGTAGCCCCATCTATAGTTCCCTCTGTCCCTTCACCACCGATACCAAAATTTGCACCATTATTCAGAACACCTGCTTTTGCCACTCCGAATTTAACTCCAATTTCCTGTGCGAAATTATTATCAGCAATTACAACTCTTGCTTCAATCATTACTTGTCTTACAGGGACATCAAGAATTCTAATCATCTCCCTTACTTCTTCTAGTTGCTTTGAAGTATCTTTAACAATTACCGTATTTGTTCTAGCATCAACGGTAGATGTTCCTCTTTCTGACAAAACACCTCTGGTTTCCATTGATTCCGAGGAATTAGACCTATTAGATGTTGAATTTGAACCACCAAAGATATTACTCCCTGTTGATCCAGAACTCTCACTCGAAGACTTAACTACATTTGACCCAACCAATAACGCTTGAATATCTTCAGCCCTCGCATAATTTATCTGAATATATTCAGTTCTTAGCGGTTCCAGTAACTGCTCCACTTCTTTGGCAGCCAACTCATCTTCTTCAATTTTAATAATTTCTGCTGTTGGTGCAACCAGAACAACATTTCCTGTTTGTCTTTTTGCCAAGCCCTTAGATTTTAAAATTAAATCCAGCGCCTGATCCCAAGGAACATCATTTAAACGTAATGTTACATTCCCCCCAACCGAATCTGCTGCGATAATATTCAAATCAGTAAAGTCTGCAAGAATTTGCAACACAGACCGCACCTCGATATCTTGAAAGTTTAAAGTTAACTTCTTACCAACATAAGGAAATTTTTTCCTCAACAACTCTTCTTTCTCTATCGCAGTTAAAGGAGCAAAATCAATAACCAACAA
The DNA here is from genome assembly GCA_913009265.1 of uncultured Methylococcales bacterium. Lineage (GTDB taxonomy): Bacteria > Pseudomonadota > Gammaproteobacteria > Methylococcales > Methylomonadaceae > QPIN01. Next base: position 23,468 of record CAJVYL010000022.1, on the reverse strand, counting down.
TCCATCAGACTGATACGAAGAATAATCATAATTTCCATCCACAGGCGTAACAACAATTTTTACACCTGCCCCTCGTGATTTTGCATCAATTTTACGAACAGGTGTCGCAAAGTCAGAAACATCAAAGCTTTTTTCTAAATTGTTTAAAAGCTTGGTATTAAGAAAGTTTAGAACAACCTTTCCCCCCGTTTCTTTTACATCAACCACAGTATTTGGAGCAGAAAGCTCTAATAACAAGCGCCCTTCCCCTTTAGGGCCTCTACGAAAATCTATATTTTTTATTGTTTGCTCTGGAAGAAAACTTGAAATACGCTCATCCACCTTCCCTCTCTGTTCTGGGTTTTTTACCGTCCCAACAAGGCCAATAGGTTTCAATACAATATAAACATTATTTCCGACGACATTAGCCTCATACGGCACAGTTTCAGACAAATTAACAACAACTCGTGTTCGCCCCGCTGCTTCAACAACATAAACAGTATTCGCTGCTCCCTGATTAACTGAGAACATTTTTTTAGATAAAGAACTTGTCACTCCAGCAAAGTCCAAAGCAATTCGCGCTGGATTATCTGTTTGAAAAATCTTGGGGGTATCTACAGGCCCATCTAACCCCAATTGAATCTGGACTTTATCCCCTGTTAAAGAAGAAAAGTTAATTTCAGTGATTGCAGCACCGCTAGCCCAAACTAAGGTGACAGGCATTATAAAAAGCCAGACACCTAGAAATAATAAAGCACTTTTCAGCTTTTTATGTAATAGACTAAATTTATTATTTTGCATACTCATTCTATAAACCCTTAATTACTCAGTCAGTGCCAATGAAGCCTGTTGCTCACGCCATGAACCTGGTTTATCAGGAACAATCTCCATTAACTCTATTCTATTATCTAAAATCTGAATGATTTCACCATAATTCTGCCCCATATAATTCCCTTTTTTGATACGGTGAATAGTCCCATCATTAGCCTTAATCAAAGCCCACTTACTATTTTCTAGCTGTACCGTCCCAACCATCCTCAGTGTATCAAGAGAATAGGCTTCTAGTTCTTCCTTTCTACGTGTAACATTTGGCCTTATCCCAAAAGCAGATGACACTCCTGCTTCCATCTCCTCTTCAATCTTTTTTACTGCCTGAAAAGGGTTTCGTAATCCATCTGGATCAAACAAATAGGGTTCAACCACTTTTATTTCTGGCAAAAGTGGAATAGCTCCTTTTGGCCTTGCCTTTACATTCTGTATATATTGATCCAAATCACTTACATCATCATTAACACAACCCAGTAAACTTAAGCTACAAAGACTAATTAAAACAATAGGCTTTACAATTTGGATAAAACTATCTTCTAAAATCATTATTATCTCCGCCGCCCTTTTTTCTTCTTCTTAACAGCACCCGATTCTTCGTTATATGTTTTTATTGTGGCATCCATAACCATTATCGGACCTTTCGGAGATATAGCAACATCGTGAACAGTTACAATTCTAGGCAATGATGCTAATCCACTTACAAAAAGTCCTATTTCCTCATATCTACCCACCACATTAATTTTAATAGGTAATTCGGAATAAAAATCTTTTCTAATAGCTGAAGCAGGTTTAAACAATCTAAACTCTAACCCACTTGCTAGGCCTGTCTGAGATATATCTATTAATAAATTGGCAACTTCTGCCTTTGTCGGCATCTGTTTAATCATTTCCCCAAGAGATGCTTCAATTTGCTTAAGCTGTTCTCTATAATCAGGTAAATTAACCGCTTTTTTCTGCTTCCTTTCAAATGAAGCTTTTAAGGAGACTTCCTCTGCTTCGTACTGTTCTAACTCTGCTAATTGATCAAGAGTAATGTAATAAAAACCAGCACCAGCGACTATAATTGAAATCAAAAGAAGAGTGGCAATTTTAATAGCTAATGGCCATGTCCCTGCCGCGTTAGGATCCCAATTAACCTCAGATAAATTCATTATTTTTTATCCCCTTTATCTTCTTGGACTTTTTTTCCTTGCTTAGCCAACATAGTAAAATCATTTAGCCCTGTTGCAGACTGTCCTTTACCCTTTATAACTTGCAACACTGGCTTTTCCAGCCACTCAGAGGCATCAATAGTTCTCATATAAGCAGATACCCGCGCATTTGACTGAGCTTTTCCATTTAACACTAAATTCTTCCCAGACTGTTTAAACTTAGTAAGAAAAACACCGTCAGGTGTCCTTTTTGCCAACTCATCAAATAGATGAACAATTTCCGGTCTACTTTCCTGTAGCGTCTGAATCACTTCAATTTTAGTTAATAATTTATTTTTTTTAGATTCAATATCCTTAATTTCTCTAATTTTTCTATCAACTGCCGTAATGTGGGTTTTTATCAATTGGTTTCTGCTTTGCTGATGCTCCTTCATCCCTTCAATTTGCATATAAACCAACAAAAAAAGTAAACAAGTAACGACAACAGCAACTACAATTGACACAACAAAGTCCTGCTGCTGCTGCTTTCTTAGCTCTTCTCGCCATGGTAATAAATTAATTGTTGCCATTAATCAAAACTCCTTAATGCTAATCCACAAGCGATCATCATTGCTGGTGCATCATTACTTAAACTCTGGGGTTTTACTTTACTTGACAAAGCCATATTAATAAAAGGGTTAGCAACGTAGGCAGGAATTCCTAAACTTTGCTCTACTATTTTTTCCATCCCAGAAATTGATGCACAGCCTCCAGCAAGCACAATACTATCTATACTTCTATTAGCACTTGAAGAAACAAAAAACTGTAATGATCTAGCAATTTGCTGAACCATTGCTTGTTTAAAGGGATCAAGCACATCTGCAACATAGTTATCAGGTAAACCCCCATGTTTTTTTGCTAAACCGGCTTCTTCATAAGACAGACCATATCTACGCTGAATTTCTTCAGTTAACTGCTTTCCACCAAAGCCCTGCTCCCTGGTATACACTGTACGATAATCATGTAATACATTTAATGTCGACATGGTCGCGCCAATATCTGCAATAGCAATTGTTTGATTACTCTCTGCTTCAGGCAACTGATCTGCTAATAAAGCAAAAGCATTTTCCATTGCAAATGCCTCTACATCTACTATTTTTGCTCTTAGCCCTGCTTTTTCTAGTACCTCAACTCTATCAGATACATTTTCTTGTCGAGATGCAGCCAATAAAACATCAACCATTTCAGGGCTTTTATCCGAGACACCTTGCACTTCAAAGTCCAAATTAACTTCATCTAAAGAATAAGGAACGTACTGATCAGCCTCAACCAATATCTGCTCTTCCATTTCATCTTCAGTTAATGAAGCCGGCATTGAAATTATTTTAGTCATTACCGATGAGCCTGCCACTGCCACACAAACATCTTTGGTTTTTGTTCCTGACTGCTTAATTGCTGCTTGAATAGAGTTTGCAATCACATCTACATTCGCAATGTTTTTATCAACAACAGCATCTTGGGGTAAAGGAGAAACAGCATAATTTTCTACTTTATACCTATTCCCAGTTTTACTTAACTCTAGCAATTTTATTGCTGCTGTACTTATATCTATACCAAGAACAGTAGATTGCCCTCTATTAAACCAGCTCATGCACTAACCCTTAATTAATCAGGTAAAACCTTAACTTTTTAATTACCTAGTTCGTACCATGTTGCGCACAAAAAAAGTAATCAAAACTAATTTATGACTAAAGTATAGTAGCCTTTTTTTATTTTTTCACATTAAAGCTGTTTTTTTTTCATTTTCCCACAGGAACAGAACTTTTTCCCTATATAATGTTAGGCCAGTTCCAATTTTAATTTTATACATATCCATAAACTGGGTTTTTTGAGGTAGCAAACAGGATGGCTCTAAAAAAAGTTTTCAAAGGATTTTTGATTTTAAGCTTTAGCCTTCTAATCTGCATTCTAATTACTGGCTATATTATTTACGACAAGCTTCAGGCAGAACTACCTGATATTGATTTCCTTAACAACGTTGAATATCAAGTACCTTTATCTATTTACAGTAATGACGGCCTTTTACTTGCTCAATTTGGTGAAAAAAAAAGAACCCCTATAGACATAACAAAAACACCTCAACAACTTATAAATGCTTTTATCTCTGCTGAAGATGGTGGGTTTTATTCTCATCCCGGCGTTGATATAAAAGGACTTATACGAGCAGCAACTCAATTATTATTAACAGGCAAAAAGAAGCAAGGTGGAAGCACTATCACCATGCAAGTCACAAGGAATTTTTTGCTTAGTAGAGAAAAAACCTATAAAAGAAAAATTAAAGAAATAATATTAGCCCTTCGAATAGAACAAGCCTACTCAAAGGATAAAATTCTTGAACTTTATTTGAATAAAATTTATTTAGGCCATCGCTCATATGGTGTTGCCGCTGCAGCCTCAACTTATTACGGAAAAGATCTATCTGAACTTACTCTTTCTCAACTTGCAATGATTGCAGGACTCCCCAAAGCCCCCTCTGCATTTAACCCCATATCTAACCCAAAAAGAGCACATCAACGTAGAGATTATGTTTTACGTCGCATGCATGAACTAAACCATATAAGCTTAGCGGAGTTTAACGATGCTATTAAGCAACCTATTTCTGCCTCTTTTCATGCAAATCAACTAAAATCTCCAGCACCCTACATTGCTGAAATGGTTCGCAAAGAAATGGTTGAGCAATATGGCGACAAAGCTTTTACCCTAGGACTAAAGGTTTATACGACAATTGACAGCTCTCTGCAAGCAACTGCCAGCAAAGCCACTCACGCAGCACTTTACAGTTATGACCAAAGACACGGCTACAGATCCTTACCTCATCAAAACAAAGCTAAATTTGAAGACTCCGACTTCACAAAAACGGCTGATATCCACTCTGCCCAAGTCGTATCAGTAAGCAACGAAATTGCTAGCGCAAAACTTAAAGATGGTGAAATTATTGATCTGCCCTTTGAAAATATTAAATGGGCTAGAGAATTTAAAACCCAAAACCACTTAGGCCCAAGTCTAAAATCAGCTAATGAGCTACTGCAGGTTAATGACCTCATTTTAGTTAGGCAACTTGAAGACAATAGCTGGGCATTAACGCAAATACCTAATGCAGAAGCGGCTTTTGTTGCTTTAAACTCTCATAATGGTGCTATATTGGCATTATCAGGAGGCTTTGATTTTTTTCACAATAAATACAACAGAGCCACCCAATCTAAGCGCCAACCAGGGTCAGGCTTCAAACCTATTATTTACACCACAGCCTTAGAAAATGGCTACACGGCTGCAAGCGTTATTAACGATGCTCCAGTCGTTGTTGCAGACACGAACAAAGAAAGTGAATGGCGACCAGAAAACTATAGCAAGAAATTCTTTGGTATGACTCCATTAAGAACAGGCTTGCGTAAATCAAGAAACCTTATATCCATAAGACTCCTTAGAGACCTAGGGATTCCAAAAGTAATTGATACGGCCCATCGTTTTGGGTTTTCAACAGAACAACTACCCAACAGTCTATCTTTAGCCCTTGGTAGCGGCCATGCAACCCCCCTACAAATGGCAACCGTATATTCTGTTTTTGCTAATGGTGGTTTTTTAATCAAGCCCTATTTTATCGACCGCATAGAAGACCACGACGGCAATACTATTTTTCAAGAAAAACCTGCTATTGCCTGCCCTTTATGTGATGAATCACACACAGACTCAAACACCTACGCCCCCAGAGTATTATCAGCTCAAGTCAACTTCCTAATGAACTCTTTGCTACGTGATGTTGTACAAAGAGGAACAGCAACTGCTGCAAAAGTTCTTGAAAGACAAGACTTAGCCGGTAAAACAGGAACAACTAACGATCAAAAGGATGCTTGGTTTAATGGCTTTAGTTCAGGGATAGCCGCCTCGGCATGGTTAGGGTTTGATACATCAGTATCACTTGGTCGCTATGAAACAGGAGGAAAAGCTGCACTCCCTATTTGGATTGACTTTATGAAGGTGGCACTCAAAAATAAACCAGAACAAGAACTACTTCCTCCGAACGGTATTACAAAAGCTTTTATAGACCCAAAATCTGGCTTACTAGCTCAACCTGAAAACGCAGGGATTTGGGAGTTTTTTAGAACCACCCATATACCTAAGAAATACGCCCCTATTGAAGAGGAGTTTACTGAAAGCACTGAAGAGCTTGAAGATGATAGCTTGTTTTAAGACCCAAACCATAAGCTCTTCTTTACAACACTCAACTTTCTAACTTTAATTGATCAATATATTACGCTACCGCAAAAACAAAAAAGACCCGCAAAAGCGAGCCTTTTTATAAATCCAATCTGTGTTTAAAACCAGAACTTATCGTTTATCAGCCTCAGTATAATCACGCGCACCATAGCCCGTGTATATCTGACGTGGACGACCAATTCTTTGTCCTGGCTCTGACATCATTTCCATCCAATGAGATACCCAACCAGCTGTTCGTGCAATAACAAACATCACAGTAAACATATCTTCTGGAATTTTCAACGCCTTATAGATAATGCCTGAGTAAAAATCAACATTAGGATAAAGTTTTTTCTCGATGAAATACTCATCTTTCAATGCAACTTCTTCCAATGCTAAAGCCAATTCAAATAAAGGATCTTCACTCGGAAATTTTTCCAATACCTCATAACAGGTATCACGTGTAATAGTCGCTCTTGGGTCGAAGTTTTTATAAACTCTATGCCCAAACCCCATCAATCTAAAAGGGTCATTCTTATCTTTTGCTTTAGCAATATACTCTGGGATTCTATCAACTGTTCCAATTTCTGCCAGCATACTCAGCACCGCTTCATTAGCCCCACCATGAGCAGGCCCCCAAAGCGCAGAAATACCAGCAGCCACACAAGCATACGGATTTGCACCAGTACTACTAGCAAGTCTTACAGTCGATGTACTCGCATTTTGCTCATGATCAGCATGCAAAATGAACAATAAATTTAATGCTTTAACAGCCACAGGATCAATATAATTACTTTGATCAATATAGTTCTGTCCTGGCAATGAAAACATCATATTTAAAAAGTTTTCACAATACCCAAGATCAAGCCTAGGATAAATAAAAGGCCAACCAACAGAGTGCCTGTAACTCGCCGCCGCGATAGTCGTCACTTTTGCTAGCATTCGCATAGCAGAGTTTCGCCTGTGCTCAGGATCATTCATATCTAGCTCACCATGATAGAAAGCAGATAAAGACCCCATAACACCTACCATCATAGACATTGGGTGGGCATCATAATGGAAACCATTAAAGAAAACCCTTAAAGCCTCATGAATCATCGAATGCTGTCTGATCTCACTCTTAAAAGAAGCAAGCTCAGGAGCTTTAGGCAACTCACCATTCATTAACAAATAAGCAACTTCAACAAAGGTGCTATTTTTTGCTAATTGTTCAATAGGATAACCACGATATAGCAAGACACCATTTTCCCCATCTATATAGGTAATAGCACTCTTACAACTTGCTGTAGACATAAATCCATGGTCAAAAGTAAATACCCCCAACTCTTTATTCAAAGAACCTATATCAATAGCTGGCGTACCAACAGTGCCATGCTGCAATGAAAATTCTGATTCTTTGCCCGTTGCGTTATTTCTTATTGTTGCCGTATCTTTAGTCATACACTAGCTCCCTTTATTACAAAGCCTAACCCTACTACAGAAAAAAGACAAAATAGATTATTTGCCAAATCTCTTACGGAACTTGTCAACACGTCCAGCTGTATCTACAACTCTTTGTTTGCCAGTATAAAAAGGATGACACGAAGAACAAACTTCCACGTGTAGATCGTCAGTTAATACTGAGCCAGTTTCAAATTTATTACCACAACCACAAGTTACAGTAATTTGCTTATATTCAGGATGAATTTCTGGTTTCATTTTGATTCCAATCGCCCTTAAAATGGGCTACATACATATTAGAGAACTGAGTATAATACGATTTACTAGACAATTCTGCAACATCCAATTTTATATGCGTATTATTTCACTCAATGCAAACGGCATCAGAGCAGCTGAACGTAAAGGTTTTTTTCCTTGGTTAGATCAACAAAATGCTGATGTTATTTGCATCCAAGAAACCAAAGCCCAAACAGATCAACTTAAAGCTGAAGCTTTCTGGCCTCAAGGGTATCACACTGCATACCATGATGCAGAAAAAAAAGGCTATAGCGGCGTCGCCTTATATTGCCGACGCAAACCTGATGAAATCATTATCGGTATGGGTGATGACGAATTTGACTGCGAAGGCAGATACATTGAAGCAAAATTTGGTAATTTAAGTGTTATATCTTTATATATGCCATCCGGATCTGCAAAAGAAGAGCGGCAACAAGTTAAATATCGCTGTATGGATCACATGCTTAAGAAGCTAATCGAAATGAAAGAATCAGGACGAGATTACATTATTTGTGGTGACTGGAATATTGCTCATAAAAATGAAGATATCCGCAACTGGAAAGGCAATAAAAAGAATTCCGGCTTTTTACCCGAAGAACGCGCTTGGCTAGACACATTATTTGATGAAATGAGCTTTGTAGATGCTTTTCGCGAAATAGATCAAGAAGAACACCAATATACTTGGTGGTCAAATCGCGGCCAAGCCTGGGCTAATAATGTTGGCTGGCGTATTGATTATCAAATACTATCCCCAAATTTAAAAGGCAGCGTATTATCTACTGCTATATATAAGGATCAACGCTTTTCAGATCACGCACCGCTTTCTATCGACTACGATTACACATTCCCCTCAACATGAACCAAACAAGCCCAACAACTAGCTGGCTAGATACTTTAAGAGCATTTACTCACCCCAGAGTACTCACAATGCTGTTCTTAGGTATATCTGCAGGAACCCCAATACTGCTTATTTTCTCATCACTCAGCTTATGGTTAAGAGAAGCTGGCATTGACCGCAGCGCTGTCACTTATTTTAGCTGGGCAGCTTTGGGCTACTCATTCAAGTTTGTCTGGGCACCTTTAGTAGATCAACTACCTATCCCTTTTTTAACCAAAATAATGGGTAGAAGGCGTGCATGGTTACTAGCCTCTCAATTAATGATTATTTCGGCAATCACTGCTATGGCATTTATTGACCCCGCTGTCGACACTCTTAACACCATGGCTTGGGCTGCTGTTTTTTTAGGGTTTTCATCTGCAACTCAAGATATTGTTATAGATGCTTATCGTATTGAATCCGCAGATAGCGACTTACAAGCACTTATGTCTTCTAGCTATATCGCTGGCTATCGAATTGGAATGCTGCTTGCTGGTGCCGGCGCTTTATTTTTAGCCAATTATTTTGGCTCAACAATGGATAACTATAATTATCAAGCCTGGCAATGGGCATACCTGAGTATGACCTGCGTTATGCTTACAGGACTTATTACCACATTAATTATTTCCGAACCCTCAGAGACAAAGCGCACCGCAATTGACAAACAAAGTAATCACCTAGGGTTTGTACTGCTTTTCATTCTCTCTGTTAGTGGCTTTATTAGCTGCTTTTATTACAGCTCCAACTATGCCCAAATAAGCACAAACTTCTTATCTACTTTATTTGCTAATGCTCAACTGGCGGCATTCATTATCGAACTATGCCGCCTAAGCATTGCCCTAACTGCGGCAGGTATCATTGCTAAACTTGTTATCTATTCTGGGGCAGTTCAACAACAAGCATTTGAACAAAGCTATATCTACCCTATTAAGGATTTTTTTCAACGTTTCGGCTGGTCACTTGCATGGCTATTACTGGCTTTAATAGGCCTTTACCGTATTTCAGATATTCTTCTAGGGGTAATATCCAATGTTTTTTATCAAGACCTTGGCTTTAGCAAGCCTGAAATTGCTAGCGTAGTTAAAAGCTTTGGCTTACTCATGACTATTACGGGTGGCTTTCTTGGGGGACTACTTACTGTGAAATTTGGCGTTATGCGCATCCTGTTTGTAGGAGCACTACTGTCAGCCTTAACCAACTTACTTTTTATGGCTCTTGCTCACACCGGCTATAACATGATGATGCTAACTATCGTCATTTCTGCCGATAACTTATCAGCAGGCCTTGCAAGCGCCGCTTTTATTGCTTTTCTATCCAGCCTTACGAATATATCGTTTACTGCCGTGCAATATGCCATTTTCAGCTCTTTAATGACATTATTACCTAAAATATTAGGCGGATACTCTGGAACTGTTGTTGAAGCTGTTGGCTACTCTCAATTCTTCTTAATAACAGCAATATCAGGCATCCCCGTATTATTCCTTATCGTATGGGCAGGAAAAAACTTTCATATCAAACACTCCGAATAAACAACCTTATTTATTCAAACTCTATAACTCAACCCTTTCCCTTAGGCAAAAAAAAGCACCTTCCCAGCTTACAATGATGCAAACCAGAAAGGTGCTTTTAGCTCAGCAGTTACCAACTCATAAATCGAACCAATAACCGATGACTACCACCCACTAACCATTAACTAGGTAATGAGTGAAGATACTTGCAAAATAGCCCAGTGCAATGACTGGAGTCCATTTCATATGACTAAAGAAAGTATATTTATGCTTAGATGTTCCCATCAATGCAACACCTGCCGCAGAACCAACTGATAACATTGACCCACCTGTTCCAGCAGTTAATGTCGCCAATAACCATTGATATAAATCCATTTCCAGATCCATATTCAATACCGCAAACATTACTGGAATATTATCAACAATCGCTGAAATAAAACCAACAAGTATATTAGCTGTTGTATCACCTAGACCATCATACATTGCACCCGAAAGTAGCTCTAAGTATCCGATATACCCCAAACCACCTACAGCAAATACCACACCGAAGAAGAAGAATAATGTATCCCACTCAGCATCACGTACTTTGTTGAAAATATCAAATGACTCATCATGGTACAACTTGTTGATACTGAAACCGTAAATCATTAATACCGACAAACCAACCATCATCCCCATAAAAGGAGGTAAATGTAAAAATTGCTTAAAACTAACAGCAGTAACAATGGTTAGCAAGAACAACACACAAACTTGAATCGCACCTGGCTTCAAAAACACTTCTGCTTCATCAGAGGCTACTGGATTTTCATCAGGAACAGCCATATACATAAAGAAAGCAGGGATCACATAGTTAACGACAGAAGGTATAAACAAAGCAAAGAAATCAAAGAACTCTGCATAACCTGCTTGCCAAACCATTAAGGTTGTAATATCACCAAAAGGACTAAAAGCGCCACCAGCATTAGCGGCAACAACCAAGTTAACTAGACCAATCGCAACAAACTTATCATTTCCTTTGCCCACCGCCATAACCACAGCACCCACTAACAGTGCAGCAGTTAAATTATCAGCAACTGAAGATAGGAAGAAAGTGATAATACCTGTCACCCAAAACAACTGTTTAAAGCTGAATTTTTTTCTAACCATCCAAGAGCGTAATGTTTCAAATACATTTCGCTCTGCCATTGCATTGATATAAGTCATTGCAACCAGCAAGAACAGCATTAAAGCCGCGAATTCTGCTAAGTTATATTCAAAAGCCTCATGCAACTGTTCTACAGAAACACCTTTATCTGCAGCCAAAATAGCGGCATGCCCCCAGATAATACCTGCAGCCAAAATAACGGGCTTAGATTTACGCATACCCGTAAATTCTTCCGCCATTACAAAGCCATAAGCAATTATAAAAATTAAAACTGAATAGATACCCCTTTCAGTACCCGTCAATCCTAAATTTTTAAAATCTTCTTCATACACTTCAGCTAAAGCTAATTCTGGCAATAACAGCAAACCAGCCAAGACTAATAACAATCGAAACAAAACAACCCCCTTCACGGATACGTAAATAAAAGCAAGACAAATTAACCCTTTATGTTATCACCATACAATAACCTTTGTCATTTAATGCTTCTCAGTATATGATTATGAGTCTCAATTTCATTCTTGGAATAAGTGAATAACACCTTATGTATCAGTATAACGACGACGACCAGACCCTCATTGATGAGCGAGTCACCCAATATAGAGGACAAACCGAACGCTACTTAAAAGGCGAAATCGGTGAAGATGAGTTTCGCGCACTGCGCCTAATGAACGGTCTATATATTCAAACACATGCCCCCATGCTACGAGTAGCTGGACCATACGGCTTACTTTCATCCAAGCAACTTCGTATGCTTGCACACGTATCTAGAAAGTATGACAAAAGCTACGCTCATATTACTACTCGCCAAAACATCCAATTCAACTGGCCTGACTTAAAGAATGTACCGGATATTCTTGCGGATTTAGCAAGCGTACAGATGCATGCCATTCAAACTAGCGGGAACTGTTTAAGAAATACTACAACCGATCACTTAGCGGGTGTTTGTACTGATGAAATTGAAGACCCAAGAGCCTATTGTGAAATAATCCGCCAATGGACTATTTTGCATCCTGAGTTTGCTTACCTACCTCGTAAATTTAAAATTGCAGTTAGCGGCTCAGAGCAAGACAGAGCAGCAACTCAGTTACATGATATTGGCTTACACCTGATTAAAAACGATGCAGGTGAAATTGGATTTAGAGTTCTAGTAGGCGGCGGTTTAGGCCGAACACCTGTTATTGGTAAAGTAATACGCCCTTTTCTAGAAAAGAAACATTTACTTTCATATCTTGAAGCCATTGTCCGTGTATACAACCTTAATGGTCGTCGTGATAACAAGTACAAGGCACGTATCAAAATACTTGTTAAAGAAAGCGGCATTGATAAAATGGCCGAATGGGTTGAAGCCGAATGGCAACAAATCAAAGATGGTATGGAAGTAAGCGACGAGCGCTACGCAGAAATAAAAGCACACTTCACCCCACCAACTTACGAAGAAAATGCTCACCAAGATAGTTCTTTTGATGCCAACAAAAATCAATCAGCAGCCTTTGCAACTTGGATAAAATACAATACAGCTGACCATAAGACACCCGGCTACAGAGCTGCTTTCGTTTCATTAAAAGCGCCTGACTCACCTCCTGGTGATATTACAGACAAACAACTTGATGCAATTGCCGATTTAGCAGATCAATTTAGTTTTGGAGAAGCTCGCACTACTCATAGACAAAATATGGTTCTTGCTGATATCAAACAAGCAGATCTATTTGATTTATGGCAAAAACTTGATGCCTTATCGCTTGCCACACCAAACATTGGTACAGCAACTGATATGATTTGCTGCCCAGGATTAGATTTTTGTGCGCTAGCAAATGCAGGTTCAATTGGCATTGCCAAAGAAATCAATGAAGCACTGGATAATATCGACTACTTACACGATATTGGTGATTTAAAAATCAACATGTCTGGTTGCATGAATGGTTGTGCCCATCAAAGTGTTGGCCATATTGGTATATTAGGTGTCGATAAAAAAGGAGTTGAATGGTATCAACTGACTTTAGGTGGCTCATCTGAAAATGAAGCAGCTCTTGGCGAAAGACTTGGACCTGCACTTGCAAAAGATCAAGTTACTCAAGCAGTCAGCACTATTCTAGATGTCTATATTAAGCAACGCCTTGATGAAGAAGTGTTTTTAGATACTGTAAAACGTATAGGTGTTAACCCATTTAAAGAAGCAATCTACTAAGGCCGGTTCATGAAAATAATTAAAGACAAACAAATTATAGAAGATAGCTGGCAGCATATTGCTGATGATGAAGAAATAGGGAGCGGAGATATTACCGTTTCTTTATCACGCTGGAACAGTGATAAAAATACACTAGCAAATCATTCTGGAAATATTGGCGTAAGAATAGCACCTGACGATAACGTTGGCGATATTGCTGATGACTTAAACAAGATCAACCTAATTGCTGTTGAGTTACCGGCTTTTACAGATGGCAGAGCATTTTCTCACGCAAGGTTACTAAGAAGCCGCTATGGCTATGAAGGTGAAATTCGTGCGGTGGGTAAATATATGGCTGACCAGGCTTTTTATTTACAGCGAGTTGGGGTCAATGCTTTTGAATTGGAAGATACGGAAGAGTATCCAGCAGTTATCTCTACTCTGAACGATTTTACTGTTAAATACCAAACATCAACCAACTAAATACACCCCCGAGGTCGAACTACCTGTTTGACCTCTACTCTACCTACAAAACCATCAGTCATAAAAAAACCAACAAGGCATCAGAAAAAACTGAGCCCTTGTTGGTTTTATTTTATATTGAATATCTTATTTATTTAAAATACTTAACCCTTTCAATAAAGTTAAAGCTTCATGTAAGGCATAATCACGCACATCTAAAGCTTCTTCCTCTTCTTTTGCTTTAGCGTCACCATCCTTATCTTCAGCCTTACCATTTCCATTCTCTAAATGATGAGATAAATCAGCCTCTTTGACAGGTTTAAACTTTAACCCTTCTAAAGATTCAAGCTTCACCCGAGCTAACTCAACATCAGGCTCTATTCCCTCTGCTTGAATTGATCGACCTAAAGGTGTGTAGTAACGTGCCGTTGTTAGCTTAACTGCCGCATTTCTGCCTGTTGGCAAGATAGTTTGAACAGAACCTTTACCAAAAGACTTTTCACCCATGATGATAGCTCTTTTATGATCCTGCAAAGCACCTGCAACAATTTCTGATGCTGAAGCTGAACCGGCATTTATCAAAACAACCAATGGAATACCATTAATTTCATCACCCGGAGCTGCATTAAACCTCATTTCTGAATTTTTAATTCTACCTTCAGTATAAACAATCAAGCCTTTCTCTAAAAATGCATCACTAACTTCTACCGCTGCATTTAAAACTCCACCTGGGTTATTCCTTAAATCTAGCACCAACCCTTTTAAATCACCTTCATTCTCTTTCTTCAACTCAGCAATAGCATTAACAACACCTTGACCGGTTCTTGATTGAAAACTACCAATCCTTAAATAACCGTAACCTGGCTCAATCACTCTTTGTTTGACACTTTTTACTTTAATAATTGCACGAGTAATACTAACTTTTAAAGGCGCTTCTGCACCCTCTCTAATAACAGTTAATAAAATATCACTCCCTGGCTCACCTCGCATTATTTTAACCGCATCAGACAGTGCCATTCCTTTAACAGGCTTCTCATTTAAACGAACAATCAAGTCACCAGCCTTCATTCCTGCACGTTGCGCAGGAGTATCATCTATCGGAGAAACAACTTTAACAAAGCCATTTTCCATAGTAACTTCAATACCTAAGCCACCAAACTGCCCCATGGTGCCTTCTCTCAACTCCTTATATTGCTCTATATCTAAATACGCAGAGTGGGGGTCCAATCCTGACAACATGCCTTTAATAGCATCTTCCAGCAATTTCTTATCAGAAACAGGTTCTACATAATCTCTTTTTATTCGCCCAAAAACTTCTGTAAACGCCCTTAATTCTTCATAAGGCAAAGAAACAACGTCCACAGCCTTTGCTTTAACTGGAGCGGCTACCTTAACTGGCTCACGATCAGCAATCACCGTACCACCAATGCTCAAGAGCACACCTAATACGACACCCAAAAATAAAATCACACTATTGTTCTTTTTAAGCATACCTTTTTAATACTCCAATCCTTAAATTTATAGATTTAATATAAACTAACATTCTATCTAGTTTTCCCATGACGAATCTTTCTACACCATTTTACAGGGTTAGTAGGCTTACCTTTTTTTCTAACACCAAAATATAGACCTGCGTTAGTTCTCCCACCACTAAGCCCAACAGTAGAAATTACTGTTCCTGCCTCAACGCTGTCACCTTTTACTTTATACAAACTCTGATTAAAAGCATATAAAGTCATATACCCTTTGTCGTGCTTAATAATAGTCAACAATCCATATCCTCGCAACCAATCAGCATAAACAACCTTTCCTCTAGCGACAGCTCTTACTTCTTGCCCTTCCTTGGCATCAATTAAAACACCATCCCATCGACTTTCAGAGCGTCTCTCTCCAAACTTTTTAACTATTCGTCCTTTAACCGGCCAAGGTAATTTTCCTTTTAACTTTGAAAATGGCCCTACCGCACCAGAACTTACAAAAGAACTATCCTTGCTTTGCTGTAACGTTACAATCAAAGCAGACAACTTCTTTTCACTCTGCTTAAAACGCTTTAATTGCTGTTTTTTAGTTTTAAAATGCTTTTCTAACTTAACTAAGACAGCCTTACGCCCAGATTTTGTTTCACCTATTTTTTGCTGCCGTTGCTTTTGTGCAACTCGTTTTTTCTCTAATAACTCAGACTCATTTTGATATTGAAGCTCCAAATCATGCAAAAGCCGTAAACCATTATCAATTTCAGCAATCTTCTTTAGCCTAGCTTTATTAAAGAGATCATAATAAACCATCATCCGTCCTGACAATGCAGGATCTTGCTGGTTCAACATTAATTTAAGCTTTTCATGCTTACCCATTCCGTGAGCTGCTTTTACCTGACTTTCTAAACTACGCTTTTGGGAATCAATTTCTTGCTGCTTTGCTTTTCGCTGTTGCTTATTGCTTTCTAGCGTTTTGTTTAATCCCTTAATCTGCTGTTTTAAATCAGCTAACTGACTAACACTTTTCCCATAACGCCTTTCCAGCCTTTTCAATTCGGCTTGTAAAGATTTTTTATCTGATTTTAGCTGCTTGACCGCTTGAGTAGTTTTATTAATCTTGGATTTGAGACCTGAAAGTTCTTTAGCTTTCCTTTCAACATCACCTGCTATTGATTGCCCACAAAATAAAACAGCAATAGCAAACACAACAAATAAAAAAGACTTAAATTTCATATCATAAAAAAGGCTTAAGGTTTAATACGCCTACCCTTAAGCCTTTCTTTTCTCCGTTAAACTAAAGAGCGGCCTGTCATTTCAACAGGCTGATCCACACCTATAATTTTTAACATAGTTGGAGCCAGGTCAGACAAACAACCGCCATCAGCTAATGGAGTAGAACCTCCAACATGAACTAAAGGCACTAGGTTAGTTGTGTGAGCCGTATGCGGCTGCCCCGTTCCTTCACCCACCATTTGCTCAATATTGCCATGATCAGCAGTTACCAACATCTGGCCATCAACTTCTTTTAATGCCTCAACAAGCTGTTGCAAAGAAGAATCTATTGTTTCTACAGCAACAATAGCCGCCTCCATAACGCCTGTATGACCTACCATATCGCAATTAGCGTAATTGCAAATAATAACATCATATTCGCCACCTTTAATTGCATCAACCAAATGCCCCGTTACTTCTGCAGCACTCATCTCTGGTTGCATATCATAAGTTTTAACTTTTGGTGAAGGTACTAATATTCTTTTCTCATTTTCAAAAGGCTCATCTCTGCCGCCATTTAAAAAGAAAGTTACATGCGCATACTTTTCAGTTTCAGCTAGACGCAACTGAGTCTTTCCTGAATTAGCCAACACCTCTCCTAAGCCATTTTTAACATCAACAGGTGGATAAGCAATTTGGTAATCAAAATCTTGATGATACTGAGTTAAAGTTGCATAGTAACCCCTGTGTGGCTCACAAGCTCTTTCGAAACCATCAAATTCAACTTCTGTTAATGCACGAGAAATTTCTCTTGCTCTATCTGCACGAAAATTCATAAAAACAACTGAATCTTCAGGATCTAAGGTAACCACTTGTCCATTTTCATCCAACACACTTGTTGGAAATACAAATTCATCCTTTTCATCTCTTGCATAGGCATCATCCAAAGCATCTTGAGCAGATTTAACTTTATACTCAGTTTCACCTTTAGCGATTAACTTGTGAGCCTCTTCAACTCGCTCCCATCGGTTATCTCTATCCATTGCATAAAAACGACCAATCACAGTAACAATACGCCCAGCACCTAATTCTGCAAACTTATCTTCCATCAGCTTGATAGAGCTTGTTGCGCTTTTAGGTGGAACATCACGCCCATCTAAGAATGCATGTAAATAAACTTTCTTTAATCCACGTTTTACTGCCAACTCAACCATTGCAGCAATGTGTAACTCATGACTATGAACACCACCTGGAGATAACAGCCCCATAATATGCAAGGCTTTATCTTTTTCTAGCGCCTCATCAACGGCTTTACATAAAACCTTATTAGAGAAAAACGCACCATTATTAATAGCTTCTGTTACTTTAGATAGCTCTTGACGAACTAAGCGACCACTACCTATATGCAAATGACCCACTTCTGAATTACCCATTTGCTGATCTGGCAATCCCACAGAATCACCAGCACAATCAAGCAGAGTTGTAGGGCTATCTTTTTGTAACTGATCCCAGCAAGGTGTTTTTGCCATTGCTATCGCATTGTTACTTTGATCTTCTCTATACCCGAATCCATCAAGAATCAATAATACTAATGGTTTTGGTCGATTCAACATGTTTAATAATCTCCACTTTACCTAAATTAAAATAATTTTTTAATAGGTTAATCTTTAAATTTAAAATAATAGCCTTATATATAAAGCATTGCACATTATACGTTGTTAGCCTCTCAAATCAGAGACTATCTAAAAAATACTAATTTTTTTATAACCTATATAAATTCAATAACATATAAAAAAACAATAACTATTTAATTGATACAGTTATAAGTTTTTATTTTGTAGCTTAACTAAATAGACTATTATAGTAGTTACTACTAATACACGTTATCATACTTATCTGTAGAAATAACGCTTAATTAGTTACCAAATTGCTTATATGCTGATATCAGCAGTGACATAAAAAGGTTTAAACAAATGGAAAACAGCAGGGAAACAATTCTTTACAATGATGCGGACATTAATCGTGCTGCTCGTTGCTTAAAAGCAATGTCTCACCCATTACGCCTAAAAATTCTTTGCGTTTTAGGCACAGAAAAAATTAGTGTACAAGAAATAGTTAAGCAAGTTGGCACCAGCCAAAGCAATATTTCACAACACTTAGCGATATTAAGAGAAAAAGATATTCTTGGTCATGAAAAAGAAGCAAATCGTGTTTATTATTATATTGATGACGAACGCATGCTAAAACTTATTCATATGATGAGAGAAGTTTTTTGCACTTCATGCTAACGCCCTATTAATTACAAATTACATTTTACAATGGATCAATACTTAGAATTTATTTCCAATCATTACTTACTATGCTTAGGCCTTGTTGTTATCTCTTATCTGCTAATTCAAGACCTTGTCGAAAGTACTTTTAACAAGTACGAAGGTTTATCCCCTTTGCTGGCAGTTACAAAAATGAATGATGACAGTACCGTTATCGTTGATGTTCGTGAACCTCACGAATATTTAAAAGGGCATATCGAAAATTCAATCAATATTCCTTTAGCTAAATTTCCAGAGAAAGTAAATACTTTAGAAAAATACAAATCACAAGCTATTATTGTCGTCTGTCAAAGTGGCACTCGCTCAATTCCTGCTTGCAAGACCTTAACAAAAGAAAGTTTTGAACATGTCTTCAATATGATTGGCGGTATGCAATCTTGGCAAGATAATAACTTTCCAGT
The DNA here is from genome assembly GCA_913009265.1 of uncultured Methylococcales bacterium. GTDB lineage: Bacteria > Pseudomonadota > Gammaproteobacteria > Methylococcales > Methylomonadaceae > QPIN01. The sequence continues at coordinate 3,988 of CAJVYL010000022.1, read as the reverse complement.
ACAAATAACAAGTACTGAAAGATTCTAAGCATCAGATCACATTTTCTGAAATATTCACTTAATCAAACAATATAAAAAATCATGGCAGAGCAAAATACAACGGAAGAAAAACAATTCTCAATCCAAAAAATATTCACTAAAGATATTTCTTTTGAAACTCCAAATTCTCCTAAAATTTTCACTGAAAAATGGGAACCAACTGTGGATTTCAATCTTGGGACTAATGTAGAAGCATTAGAAGATGCTCTGTTTGAAGTTTCACTTTCTGTCACAGTGACTGTTAAATGCAAAGACTCAACTGCATACTTAGTTGAAGTAACTCAAGCAGGCATATTCTCTCTTGCTGGTTTTTCTGAACAAGAAATGGGACCAATGGTCGGTAGCTTCTGCCCAAACATTTTATTCCCTTACGCTAGAGAAGTGGTATCTGATTTAGTTGCAAAAGGTGGTTTTCCTCAACTACTACTTGCTCCTGTTAATTTTGATGCATTGTATACTCAACACCTTCAACAAGCCCAGCAACAAGCACCAAGCACAAACACCGTAAATTAATGAATCCATCAATCAGCGTATTGGGCGCTGGCTCATGGGGAACTGCACTTGCAATTCAGGCAGCCAGAAATGGCTGTCATACCCTTCTATGGGGGCATAATTCTGAACATATGGCGGCACTGTCTAATGACAAAGAAAACGCCCGCTACTTACCTGGACTAGCCCTTCCGGAATCATTGGTGATTACCGAAAACCTAGAAGCAGCTGTTAAATTCAGCTCCATCATCCTTATTTCTGTTCCAAGCCACGCCTTTAGAGATACCTTAGAAAAAATAAAACCTTTTATTACCTCTACAACTCAAATAGCTTGGGCTACCAAGGGCTTTAACCCGGCAGATGGTGCTTTATTAAACCAAGTAGCAGAGCAAGTTATTTCAAGCAGCATTCATACAGCAGCTTTATCAGGCCCTACATTTGCGAAAGAAGTTGCTGCTGGCTTACCAACAGCATTAACAATTGCTTCAGACACCCCACAATTTTCGGAACAAATATCTACAATTTTACATAATAACTGCTTTAGGACTTATACCAGCCAGGATATTATCGGTGTTCAAGTCGGTGGAGCCGTTAAAAATGCACTTGCTATTGCAGCAGGCATTGCCGATGGACTTGGCTTTGGCGCTAATACACGATCTGCATTAATTACTCGAGGTCTTCAAGAGATTATGCGCTTAGGCATCATACTAGGCGGACAAGCAGACACCTTTATGGGACTTGCAGGGCTTGGCGATTTAATCCTCACCTGTACTGATAACCAATCCAGAAACCGTCGATTAGGTTTAGCTTTAGGGGAAGGTAAAGATAAGGAAGCTGCTATTAAAGAAATTGGCCAAGAAGTTGAGGGTATTTCTGCCGCAAAAGAAACCTACCTCCTCTCAGTAAAACATAATATTGAAATGCCTATTATTGAGCAAACCTACAAGGTTTTATATCAAGACCTAGACCCTCGTATTGCTGTTCAAAATTTATTAGCGCGCGAACAAAAAGCAGAATCTTAACCTCCCCCTCTTATATTTTCTATATTTATAGCACCTGCTATTTCCTGCACACCTTCCTTTATCATTAGTAATAACTCAACACTTTAAATATTTTTTTATTTTTTTTACAAAAAAACTAGTCTAAATTATATTTATAGCTTATTATTAATTTAACACTTATTTTTTAAACAGTTACACACCCAACTTAATGCAAGGTGTAACGATAAAAATACTGAGGAAATATCATGCTACATATAATCAACAGCCTTCCACTATCTCCTTTATTTATTGAGAATACCCATTCTGGCGATACTATCATTTTTACAGATGATGCAATCCTAGCTGTAAAACAAAGCAATACTATAGAATCACTGACCCAAAAAGCATTTAGTCACATTAACCTATGCGTCCGAAAAACCGACTTGATGCTTAAAAATATCTCAAAAAGTGATTTATTACGTGGTGTGACAATAATTGATGAAACTCAGTTTCAATATGCAACAACTGAAGAGTGTGTGATTAAGTCATATAATTAGTTTATTTTATGACTTATAAAAAAGCTACGTTTAAATCAACCCTTGCCTTTGATGGGAAAGTTTTTACACTTTATAAGTACCAGATTGAAACACAAGCAAAATTACTACGGAAGATTAAGGCGGCATTACCGGAGCATTTGTCCGAGCACGCCCTTTATTGTGTTTTAACTAATAAAAAAATATCACTTTATACTGACTCAGCCATCTGGTCGTCACAACTTAGGTTTTACCATCAGACAATTTTACAGTCCTTATTAAGCACCCATAACGGTGTAATTGAGACGCTACAGATAAAAGTAATACCGCAAGTTATTGAGACAAAACCAGTACAAAAAGAACCTAAAAAAATCCCTTCTACAAAAAACATTAACTTAATTTTAGATCAGGCAGAGCATCAAAATGATGAAAAGCTTAGGAATTCATTACTCCGACTAGGCAAGTCCTTACAAAGGAAATCGAAAGATATTTGAATAAAGAGGGGGAGGGGTAATAGATACACCTTATAGCTATACATTACCCCATCAATATAGATTTGATGGAGTAACTAGAAACTAAATTGTATTATTCTTGAGCAGATGAAGGAATTGATAGCATAAACGCTATAGGCGCATCGTTATCATTTTCAAACGATACTTTTTCCCATGCATCTTCATTCTCTAATAAAGCGAGTAACAGCTTATTATTTAATGCATGCCCTGATTTGAAGCCCTTAAACTCTCCAATCAAGCTATGGCCGAGTAAATACAAATCTCCAATAGCATCTAAAATCTTATGCTTTACAAACTCATCAGCATACCGAAGGCCATCTTCATTTATTACTTTATCATCATCAACAACAATAGCATTATCTAAACTTCCACCTAGTGCTAAGTTATTTTCTCGTAAAAATTCTATATCTTTCATAAAGCCAAACGTTCTAGCCCTACTCACTTCTTTTACAAATGTTGTTGATGAAAAGTCCATTACCGAGGTTTTCAAATGATCTGGGAATGCAGGGTGATCAAAGTCAATAGTAAAGGTGACCTTAAATCCATCAAATGGCTCAAAAGCAGCCCATTTGTCACCATCTTCCACTCTAATTGGCTTTTTGATTCGAATATATTGCTTAGGACTGTCTTGCTCAGCAACACCAGCTGATTGCAATAAAAACACAAAAGGGCCGGCACTTCCATCCATAATGGGGACTTCTGCTGCACTAACATCAATAATAGCATTATCAATTCCAAGCCCAGCAAGCGCTGACAATAAATGCTCAATAGTCGCTACTTTAATACCGTCTTTAACTAATGTTGTCGAAAGCATTGTTTCGCCAACATTTTTCGGTATTGCATCAATAATGACAGGCTCATCCAAATCAACACGACGAAACTGTATGCCTGAATTTGGTTCAGCCGGATGCAAAGTCAAATAGACTTTATCTCCACTGTGTAACCCAACTCCTGTAGCTCTAATTGTATTCTTGAGTGTTCTTTGCTTAATCATATAATGCTATCGCTAATAAACTGACCAATAATTTTATCACATTTCAAAAAAACTATCTTAATCTGCCTGACGTCTTAAAAATGCTGGTACATCTAAATAATCTAAATCAACATCATTTTTAGGTTGCGCACCAAACCTAGTCTCTCTTGGTTCTTGCTTACTTTGTCTAATAACGGTTGGTTTATCTAAAACATCATAGTTAATATCACCAGCAGCTGCTTTTTGTACTAATTTAACAGGCGCATTTACTACTGCTTTACCACTACAACCCATTCCAGTCGCAACAACTGTTACTTTGATTTCATCACCCATATCTGGGTTTGTTGCCATACCAATTTTCATATCAGCATCTTCTGATGCAAAGGCTTGCATAATGCTACCAATTTCATCAAATTCAGTTAGCCCCATATCAGCGGCAGTTACGTTAACTAAGATGCCTTT
>CAJVYL010000021.1 GCA_913009265.1 uncultured Methylococcales bacterium | reverse complement strand
CCTGTTCCACCAAATACTTCTTTACCGATAACGATACCGAAAGAAATACCTAGAGCAACCTGCCATAAAGGAATATCAGGTGGCAAAATCAATGTATATAACATTGAAGAAACTAAGAAACCTTCATTTACTTCGTGACCACGAACCGTTGCAAATAAAACTTCCCAAACACCACCTACCGCTAAAGTAACGATATAGATAGGTAAGAAAAATAATGCACCATGAACCATATTTGAAAATGGGTTCATTGAGTTGTAACCAAATAGTGACATAGGAATACTACGCCAGCTAGTTGTTTCACTTAACCCCATAGCTTCTATAGCTAGGTTAGCTTGGTAGCCAGTGTTATACATCGCCATTAAAATACAAAACAATGTTGCAATTACAACAAATGTCATTGTACGTTTCAGGTCATTACCATCACGAACATGCGTTGTTCCGCGTGTTACATCAGACGGTGTGTAAATAAAAGTATCTACCATCTCATACAGACCATAGTACTTTTCTAATTTACCGCCTTTCGTAAAATGCGGCTCTACGCTATCTAATAAATCTCTAGCCGACATTATCCTTCCTTCTCAATTTTAGTTAGATTCGCTCTTAATACAGGAGCAAAATCATGCTTACCTGGATCGACGAAAGTAAATAAGGAAACATCTTCCTCAACTAATTCAAGTCCACCTAATAACTGCGCCTGATCAGTATCACCTACAACCAATGCTTTTAACAAAGGTGTTGGTAAAATATCCATAGGCATGACTGTTTCATATACGCCTACAGGAACAATCGCTCTGTTACTACCATTTTTATCCGTTGTTAAAGGGAATAAACGGTTACCTTTGCGGTCTTTGCTTGATGTATAAACATTCATTGCTGAATACTTATCTTTACCTGCAACAATCCAGCCAAACAACTCACGTTGTCTGCCTTCCTGAAGTACAGAAACCTGATTGCTATAACAACCAAGATAAGCAAATGCATCAGCTGCTTCATGACCAAATAAAACAGAACCAGAAATTACTCTATTTTCTGCATCACCTAATTCACCAGCCACTAAATCATTAGTATTAGCACCTACACGGGTTTCTAATAATCTTGGTTTAGTAACAGCAGGACCAGCTAAAGATATAACTCTGTTTACATTAAGCTTGCCAGTAGAAAACAATGCGCCAATAGCAATTACCGCTTGATAATCAACATGCCAAACTTGTTTTTCTGCATTAACAGGATCAAGAAAATGAATATGAGTACTTGGTAGACCCGCTGGGTGCGGCCCAGAGAACTCTTCTGTTTGTACAGAATCAGCCGAAACAACTTCACTGCCTGTTGCTTTACAAAGGTAAGTTTTACCTGCTGTTAATTTTGCAACAATAGCTAAGCCAGCTGAAAAGTCATCTTCTCTTTCTTTTATAACTACAGCAGGATCTGCCGCTAAAGGGCGGGTATCTATTGCTGTTACAAAAATCGAGCTAGCAGTTGCATCAACTGCTGGAATTTTTCCATAAGGACGAGTTAAAAAAGATGTCCACAAACCTGATGCCAAAAGATTTTCTTTTATTTGGTCAGCGGTTAATGAAGCTAAATCTTTTTTAGCGTATTTAGTAAAAGATTCTTGAGCTGTACCTTTTAGTTCAATTACGACTGACTGCAAAACACGCTTAGCGCCGCGGTTAACTTCTTTAACAACACCAGCAGCTGGTGAAGTAAAATTAACCCCTTGGTTTTGTTTATCAGTAAACAGCACTTGTCCTAATTTAACGGTATCGCCTTCAGCGACCATCATCTTAGGCTTCAGCCCTACGTAATCCTTCCCCAAAATAGCAACAGTTTTAACCTTGTTACCTTTTTCAATAATCTGTTCAGGACCTCCCGTTATGGGTAAGTCTAAACCTTCTTTAATAATAAATTGCATAGTGAATAAGCCTGTTCTCCAGACAAGTTGCGATAAACAACCCTACCTATAAAAATAGGAGGCACTTTAAGACATAAAAACTTTTCTATTACACCATAAATCGGCCATTTTCTCAATCAATGAATACACTCACCCACTAATTTAGTTCAATATAAATTAAACCTTATTTTTAATAAGATATTCCAACTATTTACAGTAACTACAACTATAATCAAAGCTATACAAAAAGGACTTTTCCTTCCGACATTATTTATTTCAATCAATACAAACAGGTAAATATCATGACTTCTGTACATTGCTATTCCTTCCTTGATGGTGACGGCAAAAATAAAGCATTATTAGGTGGTAAAGGTGCTAACCTTTGCGAAATGACACAAATTGGACTTAATGTTCCCCCTGGCTTTGTCATTTCCACACAAACTTGCATCACCTATTTACAAGACAACACATTATCAGACTCACTAATATCTGAGATACAACAGCAAATACGCAAAATTGAACAACAAACAGGGAAAACATTTGGAGGCACCAGCAACCCTTTGCTTGTTTCAGTTAGATCAGGCTCGGCTATATCTATGCCAGGCATGATGGACACAATCTTAAACCTAGGCCTAAATCAACAAACTTTAACCGCTTTAATTGAACAAACAGATGATGCTAGGTTTGCTTACGATGCCTACAGACGTTTCATCCAATTATTTGGCAAAGTTGCACTAAATATTGACGATGAAAAGTTTGATACCCACTTTGACACTGTCAAACAAAATAGCGGAATTAAAGCTGACTCAGCACTAACAGCTGAACATCTTGAAGAAATAAGTAATTTATTCCTCGCTGTTGTACAAGAAGAAACTGGCCAGCCTTTCCCAGAAAATGTACACGATCAACTAGAGCTATCTATTAAAGCTGTTTTTCAGTCTTGGTCAGGTAAACGAGCTATTGATTACCGTAGAGAATTTAATATCACCCCTGAAATGGCTAATGGTACAGCTGTTAATATTGTTACCATGGTTTTTGGAAATATGGGTGATGATTGCGCTACTGGCGTCGGCTTTACTCGCAACCCAGGTACAGGTGTTAACGAAATGTATGGCGAATACCTTGTTAATGCACAAGGTGAAGACGTTGTCGCAGGAATCAGAACACCCAAAGCAGTCGATGAGCTTCGTACTGAAATGCCCGACTTATATCGGCAGCTTGTCGACCTGCGTAATAAATTAGAAAACCATTACCAAGAAGTACAAGATTACGAATATACCATTGAACATGGCATTCTTTATTGCCTTCAAACTCGCAATGGCAAAATGAATGCCGCTGCGATGGTTAAAACATCTGTTGATATGTTAAATGAAGGACTAATCAATAAAAACCAAGCTTTATTGCGTATAGACCCTGAGCTTTTAGAACAATTATTACACCCACAACTCACCTTAAATCATAATATCCCTGTTCTTGCTACTGGCTTACCCGCATCCCCCGGGGCTGCTTGTGGAAAATGTGTATTTGATGCTGATACAGCACAAAGACTAGGACAAGCCGGCGAAGACATAATTTTACTTCGTGAAGAAACCAAACCTGAAGATATTCATGGTTTTTTTGCTGCACAAGGTATTTTAACTAGTCGTGGTGGAAAAACATCCCATGCCGCTGTTGTTGCCAGAGGTATGGGGAAAGCTTGTATCGCTGGTGCTGAAGATATTTTAATTGATATTAAATCACGCCTTGCCATTGTAGGAGAAAATCATATTCGTGAAGGTGACATCATTACTATTGACGGTAGTAGTGGGCATATCTACCTTGGTAAAATTCCAACAACACCTCCTGAATTTTCATCAGAACTCCAAATCCTTCTATCTTGGGCTGACGAAATTTCTGAACTTGAAGTTTATGCCAATGTTGATACCCCCGAAAATGCCAAGATTGCTGCTAATTATGGAGCAAAAGGCATCGGCTTATGCAGAACCGAACGTATGTTTAATGCCCCAGATCGACTCCCTTTAGTTATTGATATGATCATTGCAGATAACAAAGAAGACCGAGAAACAGCATTAGCAAAACTTTTCCCTATCCAAAGAGACGATTTCCAACAATTATTTGAAGCCATGTCCCCCAACCCAGTGACCGTGCGCTTACTCGATCCACCCATGCATGAATTTTTGCCGAGTGAAACCCAGTTACAAGATGAAATTGAATCACTTAAACAATATGCAACTATTATTAAAGCACAAAGAGTTACTTTAGAAAGCATTGCACCTAATTCGCCACTTCCACCACCTCTAGATCGACTAAACGAAGAGTTAATTAACGAAACGATTAGTAAAAAATCTGCAATTCTTAAAAAAGTTAGAGACTTATTTGAAGTAAACCCCATGCTAGGACATCGTGGTGTTAGATTGGGCATGAGTTACCCAGAAATATATCGCATGCAAATTCGCTCCATCCTTGAAGCTACTGCGTTATGCATTAAGCAACGCATTCCTATTAGCCCTCAAATTATGGTTCCACAAGTTATTACCGCTCAGGAACTAACAAAGGTTAAAGAAATGGTAACTGAAATCCAACAAGATATTGAAAGTCAGTTTAAAGTTTCGCTTAATTTTAAATTTGGCTCAATGATTGAGACCGTGAGAGCATGTACCAGAGCCGGTTATTTAGCTGAAGAAGCTGAGTTTTTCTCATTTGGAACTAACGACCTAACTCAGGCAACATTTTCCTTTTCTAGAGAAGATGCCGAAAACAAATTTCTACCTTTATATGAAAAATCTGAATTACTTCAAGATAATCCCTTTGAAGTTCTTGATATTAAAGGCGTGGGGGAGTTAATGAAATTAACTGTTAAGCTTGGTAGAGAAACTCGACCTGAGATTAGTATTGGAATTTGCGGAGAACAAGGTGGACACCCAAAATCGATCCGCTTTTGTCACGAGATAAAACTGAATTACGTATCCTGTTCTGCGCCAAGAATACCCATTGCTAGGTTAGCAACTGCACACGCTAAATTACTAGAAAATTAAATGACTCTAAAAAAAAGGGGTGAGCAATAATGCTCACCCCTCCATCCCGATTAAGTCAAGAAAGTAAAAAAATGTAGCCTTGATGCAGCAAAGCGGAATCAAGGAATTCAACCTAAAAAACCTTGATTCCACTCTGTTTCATCAAGGCTACAAAAGACTTAACTTAATGACATTTATTTATTAAATGTAGTTCCTACTTTACCCGCTGGTAACACAGGCATTTCTTGTTTAGGGAATTCACCCGTTAAAGCATCTAAGAAAGCAACAATATCAGCAATATCAGATTTAGCTAAATCTTGACCTACTTGTAATTTAGCCATTAACTTAACGGCCTCTTCTAAGGTTTTAACACTACCGTTATGAAAATAAGGTGCTGTTAAAGCGATATTACGCAATGTAGGTACTTTCCACATATGCTCATCAGCTGCTTTTTTAGTTACTTCAGCTAGACCTTTATCATCTTTAAAGCCATATTGCGCCTCAAAATAACCATTATCAATAACTGGGAATTTTTGAAATACACCAGGACCATTAAAAGCAGGGCCACTATGACAAGCCGTACAACCTAATTCAACAGCTTTATTCATACCGCGAATTTGTTGCTTGGTCATTGCAGACTTATTACCCTTTACATACTTATCATAAGGACTATTTGGAGTAATTAACGTTCTTTCATAAGCTGCAATCGCTTTAGTTGCAGTATCTTTAGAAATAGCATTTTTACCAAAAGCTTTTGTAAAAGCTACTTGATAACCTTCAATAGCTTTTAAACGAACAACAACATCATCCCAGCTTTTCATTCCCATTTCGATAGGATTTGTTACTGGCCCAGCTGCTTGCTCTTCTAGGCTAGCCGCACGACCATCCCAAAATTGCACTTTATTAAATGCAGAATTCCAAACTGTCGGCGCACTACGCCCACCAACCTGCCCTTCAACACCAACTGAACCAGCACGGTTATCTTCACCACCTAACATAGTGTTATGGCAAGATGCACAAGACACTGTCCCAGAAGAAGACAAGCGTGGATCATGATAAAGCATTTTACCCAAAGCTACTTTTTCTGCAGTTGTTGGGTTATCAGCAGGTGCAGGTGCTTTTGTTGGTAACGCTTGAGCGAAAACAACAGAAGCAGATCCAGCAAGTGCCAAAGCAGTGACTAGCGAACGAATTTTAAACATAATTACCCTCCAAGGTATTATTGTTGTAATAAACTACAAATGAATTGTAAGGTATGCCAATGATTTGGTAAATCAAAAAAACAGCCTTCCTACAATGCCTATCCTACAAGCTACAATTCAAATAATTATAGATTAAAATAAGCCTTTCTTTTATCTCAAATTAACTTGACTGATTTTCTACCGACCAAACATTTTAACTAAACGAGACAATCGACCTGCTCGTTCAGCTGTTAAGCTGTCCCAAGTAAAACCCCACTTCCAATTTCCTTCACAAGTTCCAGGAATATTCATTCTATCTTCAGAACCCAACTCTAAAACATCTTGCATGGGAACAATGGCTAAATTAGCAACAGAAGCAAACGCTACACCCACTAAAGTAAAGGGCATAGAGGTTTTAGAAAAACCTAAATATTCATAGACATGATGTTTATCATGGTCACTTAATGAATTAAACCAACCTAAAGTAGTATCATTATCATGTGTTCCGGTATAAACCACACTATTTTGTTCGTGATTATGAGGCAAATATAAATTGTCTGAGCTACCATCAAACGCAAACTGTAGAATTTTCATTCCTGGCAACTTAAATTCAGCCCTCAAAGCATCAACTTCTTCCGTAATAATACCTAAATCTTCAGCAACCAGTGCAACAGAACTACACTCTTTTGCTACCGCTTTTAATAAAGCTTTACCTGGTGCAACTACCCATTGGCCATTAATAGCAGTATCTTCATCTGCAGGAATTTCCCATGCAGATTCAAAACCTCTAAAGTGATCAATTCTAACAATATCAAAAAGTTCACCTTGAGTCTTGACTCTATCAATCCACCATTTAAATCCAGTTTTCTTTAAATATTTCCAGTCATAATGAGGATTTCCCCAACGCTGCCCTGTTTCTGAAAAATAATCAGGTGGAACACCTGCAACAACAGACATTTCACCATTCTTATCAAGCTTAAACACCTCTCTATTTGCCCAAACATCAGAACTGTCATAGGAAACAAAGATAGGAATATCACCAAACAAAAGTACATTACGCTCTTTTGCATAGGCTTTTAACTCAGCCCACTGAGTAAAGAAAACAAATTGCTCAAATTTAACCCCTTCAACTAAAGAGCTCAATCTTTGATGCGCTTCCTTAATAGCAACCGGATTTCTATTCTTTAATGCTTCAGGCCATTGGTTCCAACATTGCCCACCGAATTCTTGCCTAAGTGAGTAAAACAATGAAAAATCGTCCAGCCAACTAGCATTGTCTTGACAGAATTGAGCAAAACTAATTTTATCTTCTTTACTAGCCAAGCCTTTAAAACCTGTAAAAGCTTTTGCCAATAAACAAGTTTTACTAAAACTATCTCCAGCATGACAATCAAAACAAGACTCTTTAGCTTCCAACCAGCCTTTCTTTTCCAGCCAAAGAGTATCAATAAATATGGGATTACCCGCATGAGCAGATAAACATTGATAGGGTGAACCATCACCATGTGGCATACCTAAAGGTAATGTCTGCCAAACTGTAATCCCAGAGTCATGAAGAAAATTTACAAAATTATAGGCTTCCTGCCCTAAGTTGCCTGATTCACCCGAACTCGGTAAGGATGAAATATGAAGTAATATTCCAGCTCTTCGTTTACTTAAAGGATTACTCATTTTTATATACAATATTTCTAGGATATTTCTGGATAAAATAAAAATGCACTCCTTTTACAGTTTTTATACTGTAAAAAGGAATGCACTCTATCATTAGAACCTATCTTACAAGGTGTCTTTGCTGCCCAAGCATTTCAGGAGTAACTAACACTACTCCTCCTGGACTTACTTCAAATCGTTTTTCATCATCGGCTTTATTTTCCCCAATAACAGTTCCTTCAGGGACATGACAGCCTTTTTCTATAATAGCCTTATTAATACGACAATTCCTACCTATTACAGCTTCAGGCAAAATAACTGAATCTGTCACAGTTGAATAAGAATTTACTCTGACATCAGAAAAAACTAAAGAATGCTTAACTATTGCACCAGAAATAATACAACCACCGGATACCATTGAATCAATCGCTTGACCACGTCTATCCTCATCATCAAAGATAAACTTTGCTGGTGGATTTTGCGCTTGGTAAGTCCAAATAGGCCAAGTCTTATCATATAGATTCAAATCAGGATTAACACCAATCAATTCCATATTAGCTGACCAGTACGCATCTAATGTACCTACATCACGCCAGTAACTTTGCTCGCCTTGCAAATTCAAAAATGGGTAGGCATTAACTGAATGCTCACTTATAACTGACGGGATAATATCATGCCCAAAATCTCTAGTAGACCCAGCAGTCTCAGCATCTTTAATCAGTTGTTCAATAAGGAATTGAGTATTAAAAATATAAATACCCATAGATGCTAATGCAATATCATCCCTTCCAGGAATGCAAGGTGGGTTTGCCGGTTTTTCAACAAACTCTTGAACTTGTCTATTTTCATTAACATGCATTACCCCAAACTCTTTAGCCTCATCTAAAGAAACTTCAAGACAACCAATGGTTAAGTCAGCCCCTTTATCAACATGATCAGCTAACATAGAACCATAATCCATTTTATAGATATGATCCCCTGCAAGTATTAATACATATTCTGAATTTTCTCTACGCAACATATCAATACTTTGATAAATCGCATCCGCAGTTCCTTCATACCAACCACCGCCTTGTGCAGTTTGCTGAGCAGGCATTAAGTTTACAAACTCACCAAATTCGCCTCTTAAAAACCCCCAACCTTGTTGGATATGCTTAATAAGGGGATCAGCTTTATACTGAGTTAAAATGCCAATTTTTCTGATTCCAGAATTTATGCAGTTTGAAAGCGGGAAGTCAATAATTCTAAACTTTCCACCAAATGGCACCGCTGGCTTCGCTCGCCAATCTGTCATTTGCTTCAGTCGTGTACCACGCCCACCTGCTAAAATCAAAGCGACCGTATTTCTTGTCAACTGACTAACAAATCGCTCATGATGTGAATTTTCTGAAACTGACATATACACCTCTTATTATTATAATTCAAGCCTTATTATCATACCTAAATAGAACGAACAAACATTTTTAATGGATTTATATAGATTAATTGAATTTATTTAATCTTTACTCCAAAAATTTGCTAACATTCCATATTAGTTATTCTACTACAATCCACAACGATGGGGCATTGCAAAGTGAACAAAAAAACAAAAAAGAACCAAACAGGCACTATTTCAACTCCCACTCCTACTGAAAAAAAACTAAATAACGATTTAATTCGTATTTCAGAAGCCAAGCATAATGATGTTTTCTCTGTTCTAGGGCGTCACAAAACAGATACTTTAACAACAATTACTGTATTTGCCCCTTATACCGAATCCATAAACCTTGGAACAACAGGCCCTGCCTTTTACAGGATTCCAGATTCTGATTTTTTTCAATATCAAACATCACAAGACAATATCCCCGAGCATTACCAACTTTCGCAAGTAGATAAAGAAGGAAATAAACACCTTATATATGACCCTTATGACTTTAGCGCTATCATGCCTGAGTTTGACCAACACCTTTTTTCTTCAGGTAATCATTGGCATATTTATAAACAATTAGGCTCTCATCTACGCACCGTTGATGGCATTAAAGGTGTACATTTTGCTGTTTGGGCACCTAACGCTCAACGTGTCAGTCTATTATCTGACTTTAATCAGTGGGACGGTCGCTGCACCCCAATGAGAAACTTAAGTGGAAGTGGTATTTGGGAAATATTTATCCCTGGTTTAACTGTCGGTAGCCACTACAAATATGAAATTCTTAACAACAGTACAGGCGAGATACTTGTTAAAACAGATCCTTATGGACAGCAATTTGAATTCAGACCACAAACAGCAACCATAGTTACCGATGAAAACCATTATAAATGGTCAGATACAAAATGGATGACTCACCGTAAAGAACACGACTGGATACATGAAGCCATGTCTATTTACGAAGTCCATATTGGCTCTTGGAAACTAGATGACCAAGGTAATTTCCTCAATTATAGGGACCTTGCTGTTGAACTCGTCAATTATGTAAAAGAAATGGGCTTTACCCATATTGAGCTACTTCCAATCACTGAACATCCTTTTGATGGCTCATGGGGTTACCAAACAACAGGTTACTTTGCACCGACTAGTCGACACGGCACCCCTGATGACTTCAGGTTTTTTGTTGATGTTTGCCATCAAAATAATATTGGCGTCATTCTTGACTGGGTTCCAGCCCATTTCCCTAAAGATGCTTTTGCTCTAGCTCGATTTGACGGCACATCATTGTATGAACATGAAGATCCTCGCAAAGGCGAACATAGAGATTGGGGCACATTAATTTATAACTACAGTCGCAATGAGGTAAAAAACTTTCTATTAGCCAGTGCTAATTTTTGGTTAGAGGAATACCATCTTGATGGACTTAGAGTTGATGCTGTAGCTTCTATGCTATATCTTGATTATTCGCGCGAAGCTGATGACTGGGTTCCCAATATGTATGGTGGCAACGAAAACCTAGAAGCCATTGACTTCATGAGACACATGAACGCCATCACACACGAACAACACCCAGGAACTGTTGTTATTGCTGAAGAGTCAACCTCGTGGCCGCAAGTGACGCGCCCAACATGGACTGGTGGGCTAGGCTTTTCCATGAAATGGAATATGGGCTGGATGCATGATCTTCTTTCTTACATGCAACAAGACCCTGTCCATAGAATGCATCATCACGACAACCTGACTTTCGGTATGTTGTATGCTTTTTCTGAAAACTTTGTACTACCTTTTTCACATGATGAAGTTGTACACGGTAAAGGCTCAATGATTAATAAAATGCCGGGCGACGAATGGCAACGCTTTGCTAATTTACGCCTGCTTTATACCTTTATGTTTACTTACCCAGGTAAAAAATTACTATTTATGGGCTGTGAATTTGGCCAAGGTACTGAATGGAATTTTAATCAAAGCTTAGATTGGTATACTTTAGATTACCCTCAGCACAATGGCATGCAAACACTGGTTAAAGACTTAAATAAAATGTATACCAGCCACCCATCATTATTTCAACACGACTTTGAACACGAAGGTTTTGAGTGGATTGATTGTCATGATGTTAGTCACTCAATTGTTAGCTACCGCCGTAAAACAGCAACCGAAGACCTTATCATTATCTTAAACTTCACTCCTGTTGTCAGGGAAAATTATCGTATTGGTGTTCCTGCTGAAGGTTATTACACAGAAATTTTCAATTCGGATTCTAGTTATTACAACGGAAGCAATAAAGGCAATGGTGCAATTCCATCAGAACCTACACCTTGGATGAATCTACCCCACTCTATCAATTTAACTCTTCCTCCATTAGCAGGGATCGTATTAAAATTATGAAGAAAATACTATTTGCAGCCAGTGAAGTACATCCTTTAATTAAAACTGGCGGATTAGCCGATGTTGCGGGTAGCTTACCTCGCGCATTAGCTGAGTTATCACAAGATATCAGGGTTATTTTACCTAACTACCAGTCCATTAAAAATACTGAAGAAGTTAGATTTATTAGCTCTGTTAGAGTAAATAACCAAGATGCCAATATTCTAGAAACAAAGCTTCCCAATAGTGAGGTACTTGTTTGGCTAGTCGATTGCCCTGCTCTGTTTAATACACCCGGTAATCCTTATGTAGATGAATCAGGTAACACTTGGGATAATATTGCTGATCGCTTTACCTTGTTTTGCAGGGTAGTTGTTGAAGTAGCCATGAATAGAGCTCACTTAAACTGGTCAGCCGATGTTGTTCACTGTAATGACTGGCAAACAGGCTTAGTTCCTGCTTTACTTTCAATTGAAGGCAACAAACCTTCTTCTGTTTTTACCATTCATAATATGGCCTATCAAGGCATGTTTCCTGAAACTGCCTTTTCAGATCTTAAGTTGCCTCAGCAATTATGGCACCCCGGTGGTGTAGAGTTTCATGAAATGCTATCTTTTATCAAAGGCGGCCTATCATATTCAGACCGTATAACAACGGTTAGCCCAACTTATGCGCTTGAAATTCAAACGCCAGAATATGGTTATGGTTTAGAAGGTTTACTAAGCCATAAACATGAGGTTCTAAGCGGTATTATTAACGGTATGGATCTGGATCAATGGAACCCAGAAACAGATACAACTATCAGCGAACCTTATAACATTGACAGCATCGATAAAAAAATCATCAACAAAACCTCATTACAGGCAAGATCATCACTTCCAGTTAATAAATCAGTTCCTTTATTTGGCTTAATTAGTCGACTAGTTGATCAAAAAGGTGTTGACCTTGTTCTTGAGTGCTTAAAAGAGATGGTTGATATGCCTCTACAATTTGTTTTGTTAGGTAGTGGTGATAAAAGTGTTGAACAAAAACTGCTTGAATTTGCCAGGTTATATCCAAAGAAAATATCAGTAACTATTGGCTACAATGAAGCATTAGCCCATCAAATTGAAGCGGGTGTAGATATATTTCTTATGCCTTCAAGGTTTGAGCCTTGTGGTTTAAATCAAATGTATAGCCAGCGTTATGGCACTATCCCTATCGTTAGAGAAACGGGTGGGCTAGCAGATACCATTGAAGATGCTTTGCCTAAAAGCTTAGCTAAGAATACGGCAACAGGTATTTCCTTTAAACAAGCAAATTCTGGAGCATTACTAGAGGCTATTAAAAGAGCAATGTTACTATATAACGATAAGAAATCTTGGAAAAAAATACAGCTTGCTGCAATGAAAAAAGATTTTTCCTGGAAAAATAGTGCAGAACAATATCTAGCTTTATATGAACAGATTTAAGTTAAAAGCAGACTAAAGGCTAAAGACGCAAGGAAGAGTCTAAGCACTAATAGAGTTAGCTTATTTGCTAAAAACTGATAGGCTAACTCTCCTTCTGTCCTGCTGAATTTTCCAATTTAGTGAGGAACCTATGCTTAAAATATTATTTTTATTCTTTAGTATTTTTTTTACTACTTATAGCATTGCTGATGATATGGTGATGAAAGTAGTGCCACTTAATAACCGCTTTGCCTTAGATCTCCAGCCTTTAATCAGTCCATTTCTCGAAAACTCAGAACACCTTATTGCTAACGGTTCAAACCTTATTATCAAGGCCACACCCGCCAGACAAAACGAACTAAAAAAACTAATTGAACAGCTTGATAAAAAATTAAGTAACCTAACGATTAGCATTATACAAAGCAACTCTAAAACCGCAGACTCATTAAACGCTTCAGCTAATATTAGAATCGACACATCACTATCTAACAAACCAAGTCTTTCGGGTCGCTTACGAGGACGTTTTGCCAATACCAAAAAATCAAGTTATTCAGACAATCAACAACAGGTACAAACACTTGATGGAAAGACTGCTTTTATAAAAACAGGCAAGATACACCCTGTTCACAACATCAGCATCCACTCATCACCAATCGGCTACAGATCAGTTTCAAGCAACACTCAGTATATTGAAGCATCTACTGGGTTTCTAGTAACACCTCGTTTATCAGGTTCACAGGTTACCCTAGAGGTATCACCCTGGTCTGATAAAATGCAAAATAGCGGCGTATTAAGCACTCAACACAGCCATTCAACAATTAGAGTTAAGCTTGGAGAATGGGTTGAAATTGGTGGAGTTAATGAGCAAATCCAAACATCAGCAACAAGAAACTTATCCCACTATTACTCAACAACAGAAAAGAAAAGTAGGATATTGATTAAAATTGATAAAACTCATTAGCCTATTTTAAAAACTAGCTTATATCATTACTAAATTATTAAGTTTCTTTAATCAACTTAAGTTTTAACAAAAATACCCGACGATCATCGGCATGCACAATCTCAAAACGAAATTTGTCATATTCTAACTTATCGCCTTTTTTAGGCATATATCCTAATTGATGAACAATAAATCCGCCTATGGTGTCATGTTCTTCATCTTTTAAATCTGCAGAGAAGTATTCATTAAATTCATCTATCGGCATTAAAGCTTTAAGAGTAAATTTTGAACCATTCGCCTTCTGAATATATTGCTCTTCTTCAGCATCATGCTCATCTTCAATTTCGCCGACAATTTGCTCTAGAACATCTTCAATGGTCACCAAACCAGCGGTCATGCCATATTCATCTACCACAATGGCCATATGATTACGCTCAGTTCTAAATTCTTTTAATAAGACATTAAGCCGTTTACTTTCAGGCACAACACTTACTGTGCGCATAACATCTTCTACTGCTTTATTTTCAGTATCCAAAGTATATGATAATAAGTCTTTTGCTAGCAAAACCCCAACAACCTTACTTCTGTCACCGTCAATAACAGGAAACCTAGAATGCCCATACTCTAAAGCTAATGGAAAAATAGATTCCAATAGATCACCCTTAGAAACAACGTGCATCTGAACACGAGGAATCATCACATCCCTAACTCGCATTTCAGAAAACTGTAAAATGCCTTCAATCATTGATAATGCTTCGGCATCTAATAAATGCTTTTCTTGAGCATCTTTTAAAATATCTAACAAATCATTTTGATCTTGTGGCTCCCCAGACAGAAAATGACCAATTCGGTCGATCAAACCTTTCTGTTGGGGCTGTCTACTTGGTGGTTTATCATCACTCATTTAACACTTATCTCCTCGTATGGGTTATTTATTTTTATTATTTTTAGTATTTTAATTTCTAAAGCTTCCATTTCTTCAGCTTCAAGATCATCAATATGGTCATACCCTATCAAATGCAGTACCCCATGAATAATCATATGTGCCCAATGGTGCACTAGACTCTTATTTTGTTGCTGCGCTTCTATCTCGACAACGGGAGCACAAACCAATAGATCACCTAACAAATCACTCTCTGCTTGTTCTGGCGGATCAAAAGGAAAGCTTAAAATATTTGTAACACTTTTTTTGCCACGATATTGATCATTAAATTGAATCATTTCATCTTCATCAACAATTCTAATGACAATTTCTGAATCTTGAGATTCATCTGTCAATATAGCATCGACCCATGTTTGAAACATAGCTTGTGAGGGCAAATGCTCTGACTTAGATACTATTTGAAAATCTAAAATATTCATTAGCTCTGTTGTTGCTTCTCATAACGTTCATAAGCTAATACAATTCGCTGTACCAAAGGATGGCGTACAACATCTTTAGCGCCAAAATGAGTAAAGCTAATCCCATCTACATCTTTTAGTACTTGCAAAACATGCTTTAACCCCGACATTTTATCATTCGGTAAATCAATCTGTGTTACATCCCCGGTAACAACCGCTGTTGAGCCGAAACCTACTCGGGTTAAAAACATTTTAATCTGCTCAACCGTAGTATTTTGCGCCTCATCCAAGATTATAAAAGAATCATTCAAAGTTCTTCCTCGCATAAAAGCCAAAGGAGCCACCTCAATAACATTCTTTTCTAACAACTTGTCGACCTTCTCAAAACCCAACATATCATAAAGAGCATCGTATAGAGGTCGTAGATAAGGATCTACTTTCTGAGCCATATCACCCGGTAAGAAACCCAATTTCTCCCCAGCTTCAACCGCAGGTCGAACTAGAATAATACGCCTAACAGTTTCGGCTTGTAATGCATCGACAGCACAAGCAACAGCCAAATAAGTTTTACCTGTTCCAGCTGGACCTACTCCAAAATTAATATCGTTAGCTTTTATTTTTTTAAGATAGCTTTGTTGATTTTCCCCACGCCCTTTTATTGCACCACGTTTAGTTTTAATACTAACTTGCTCATCAAGCTCTGTTGCTTGCTCAGGGGTAGAGTCTATTAATTGCTCTATATTTGAATCTTGCATTGATAAATGGATAGTTTCTGGGGTTAGCTGTTCTTCATTTGTTATATCAAATAATTTTTGCACAACAACACTAGCCGCCTGCACAGCATTAGCAAAACCAGTTACTTTAAACTGGTTACCACGATTAGCTATTTCTACTTTTAATCGTTTTTCAATTTGATGCAAATGCACATCAAATTGCCCACAAAGGTTCGCTAACCTGCCATTATCGGCAGGCAATAAAGTTATTTCTTTTGATATTTGTAATTCTGACAATGTATTAAGACTATTTATTTAAGATTTTATCAATAGAAGACTCGACTAAACGAGCCCTTAAAGAATTAGGTAAGGCTTCTGTAATTACTACATCTACAAACTGTCCTGCTAAACGAGGGTGAGCCGTAAAGTTAACAACACGATTATTTTCAGTTCTTCCGGTCATTTGCAGAGGGTTCTTTTTTGAAACACCATCAACCAATACCGTTTGAACCGTATCAATCATATTCTTTGAGATATCCTGAGTCATTTCATCCAGGCGAGTTTTTAACTTTTTAAGGCGCTGTTTTTTGGTTTCTTCTGATACATCATCGGCTAATTCAGCTGCTGGCGTCCCAGGTCTTGCGCTATATATAAAACTATAGGAAAAATCAAAACCAACTTCTTCAATTAAAGCCATGGTTTCTTCAAATTCTTCTTCAGTTTCCCCTGGAAAACCAATAATAAAATCAGAAGATAAACTAATATTTGGACGAACTGCTTTCATCTTATTCATAATTTCAAGATAATCAGCCCGAGTATATCCTCGCTTCATATTAGTTAAAATATTATCACTGCCACTTTGTACCGGCAGATGTAAATGATTAACTAATTGAGGGATTTCAGCAAATGCTTCAATAATATCATCGGTGTATTCTGCTGGGTGAGAAGTAGTAAAGCGAATTCTATCTATACCCTCTACAGCAGCAACATAATGTAATAACAAAGAAAACTCAGCTATTTCATTATCTTCCATTTCACCGCGATAAGCATTTACATTTTGCCCAAGTAAATTAATTTCGCGTACACCTTGCTTAGCTAATGAAGATATTTCAGCAATCACATCATTTAATGGACGACTAATCTCTTCACCACGCGTATAAGGAACAACACAAAAAGTACAATATTTACTGCAACCTTCCATAATTGAGACGAAAGCTTTGGGGCCTTCTGCACGAGGCTCGGGCAATGCATCAAACTTTTCTATTTCAGGAAAAGAAATATCAACCACACGCTTATGCGTACTACGCGCTTCATCTAATAATTCAGGTAATCTATGCAGTGTTTGCGGACCAAACACTATATCTACATAAGGCGCTCTTTTTTGAATTGCTGCACCTTCTTGGCTTGCAACACAACCACCCACAGCAATTACCATCTCTGGCCGTTTCTCTTTCATTTTCCGCCAGCGACCAACAGCAGAAAATACTTTTTCCTGTGCTTTTTCTCTGATTGAACAAGTATTCAAGATTAAAACATCAGCTTCTTCTGGAATTTCTGTCATTTCCATTTTATGTGAAGCCTGTAGTACATCCCGCATTTTATCGGAATCGTACTCATTCATTTGACAACCATTTGTCTGTATAAAAAGTTTTTGCGCCATATTCGTTTGTAGATACTCCAAGCTAAATCTACTACCACCCCTAATCATTATGATTGGGTAAAAATGTTGAGTATTATAACCCAACAAGCCCTCTATAAATCAAAAACCTATTTTTTATGATTTGATTTTCGTAACTCACAGTTTTTTAAAAAACCTTCCCTCGCCTCTTCATCAACAACTGTCCATTGAGTTATTTCTATTAAAGAACGAAAACAACCCATACAAATATCATTTTCATCCAAACAACAATTTCTTATACAGGGCGACTCAATTGAGTCGACAGGTTTTACAATAGCCATAAATCAAACTTCTACCGGAGAAACACGAGCAATTACAGCAAATTTAGGATGATCTAAATAATGTACCTCGTTTAATTTAAATCGACGCTTCTCATTTAATCGATAAATAACAGAATCCACTGAATACTCAAAATCAGCAATCATATGCACAAGATGACCCCGTTGCAGTCGAAAAAAACCATTTATGGTGCCTTCTGGGTTAGAAATTTTTACAGCCTGACTTAATTGGTTAGATTTCACGCTTTGTATCCATGCCGTATGAACTAATGGTTGATAGTTTTGACTTCTGGCTAAACGCGCATAACTTGCATGAAAATTCATATTGTCTGAACTTACACTGTTAAATTCCGACCGACTAACTAACCTCTTAGGCCAGTTAATTTGACTCTCAGTTTGATCAAACACTTCGGTATTTGGCATATCTTGTGCAAAAATCAGTAATTCAATTTTATACAATCGCTCATTTGCTGAAACATTAAATCCCAGTAGAGCTAAAAATATAAAAAAGATGAATTTATTGCTAGTTATCATTTTTTATCCTAAACCTGAGCTATGCAGGTGTTAATTCATTTAACAAAGTAATTATAAAATCAATCTTTTCTTCCACACCATCAAATTCTTTAGTGAACCTTAACTTATCAACTCCATCAAACTTGTAACATTGAGCTTGTGTTTGAATTAAGCGTATCAACTGCTCTGTATTTATTTTTGGCTCTGTTCCAAAAATAATACGACCGCCGGCTATATGAGCATCAATTTTCTTTATTCCTAAAGGTTCTGCTTGTTGCTTAAGAGCAGTCACACTAAACAATACCTTGACTGCATCGGGTAGCAAGCCAAACCTATCAATCATTTCAACCTTTAAAGCCCTTAATTCTTGATCATTTTCAGCACTTGAAATACGCTTATACAAAACCAAACGCGCATGAATATCCGGCAAATAGTCTTCTGGTATTAAAGCTTGTTCTTGCAAGTCAACTTCTGGCCCCATTTCTAATGGCGCATCAAGTTCTGGCTGCTTACCTGATTTTAATGCGTCAACAGCCCTTTCTAATAATTCAGTATATAAAGTAAAGCCTATTTCTTGAATTTGTCCACTTTGCCCATCACCCAACAACTCACCAGCACCTCTAATTTCCATATCATGAGAGGACAACATAAACCCTGCACCCAATTCACCCGAGGTTTCTAATGCCTCCAATCGCTTGACCGCATCTTTACTCATTAAGGACTTTGGAGGCACAATAAAATATGCATAAGCTCGATGATGTGAGCGCCCTACTCGACCCCGCAATTGATGTAACTGCGCCAACCCTAATTTATCAGCCCGATTGATAATAATAGTATTTGCGGTAGGAATATCAATCCCACTCTCAATAATAGTGGTACTCAGTAACAAATTAAATCGTTGATGATAAAAGTCCAGCATAATTTGCTCAAGCTCTCGCTCAGCCATTTGCCCATGAGCTATTTGAACCCGCGCTTCTGGCACTAAACTTTCAATTTCTCGCGCCATTTTATCCATACTTTTTACATCGTTATGTAAAAAGAAAACCTGCCCACCTCGTTTAATTTCTCTTTGACAGGCTTCTTGAATTTGTACATCTATCCATTCACTAATAAATGTCTTAATGGGATGACGATTAGGTGGAGGACTAGCAATGATAGAAATATCTCTCAACCCTGCCATCGCCATATTTAAAGTTCTTGGAATTGGCGTTGCTGTTAAGGTTAGCAAATCTAATTCATGACGTAATTTCTTAAAGTGCTCTTTCTGACGAACACCAAAACGATGCTCTTCATCAATAATAACCAAACCTAATTCTTTGTACTTTATTTCTTTTGAGAGTAATTTATGAGTACCAATAACAATATCAACCTTACCCTCAGCAAGCGCTTCTACAACCCCTTTTTGCTGTTTTGCTGTCACAAAACGAGACATCACTTCAACGCGCACAGGCCAATCAGCAAAACGGTCTCTGAAATTTTGATAATGTTGCTGAGCCAATAAAGTAGTAGGTACCAATACAGCTACTTGCTTAGTACTTTGTACGGCAACAAAAGCTGCTCGCATAGCCACTTCTGTCTTACCAAAGCCAACATCCCCACAGATTACTCTATCCATAGGTTGCTGACCCAACATATCTTGATACAAAGCCTCAATAGCTGATTTTTGATCTGGCGTTTCTTCAAAAGGAAATGCATCAGAAAAAGACAAATACTCTGCATTTTCTACCTTAAAGGCATGTCCAGCTTTAGCTGCACGTTTAGCATGAATATCTAGCAACTCCGCCGCCACATCTCGTGCACGCTCCATCGCTTTTTTCTTAGCTTTACTCCAACGATCACTACCTAATTTATGCAGCGGTGCACTTTCGGCACTTGCTCCACTGTATCGCCCGATTAATTGCAACGAGGAAACAGGCACATAAAGCTTGTCATCATTGGCATATTCCAAAGTTAAAAACTCAGAAGTAATTCCACCAATATCAAGTGTTTGCAAACCTAAATAACGTCCAACACCATGCTCCTGATGAACAACAGGCGATCCTATTGTCAGCTCATTCAGGTTATTAAAAATATTTTCTAATTCTTTCGCCGCTGATTTCCGTCGTCTTCGACGCTGCTGAACCTTTTCTCCGCTTAATTGCCTTTCTGTGATAATAGCAATGGCTGGATCAGCTAATAACAAGCCATGATCCATGGGAGCGACCAAAATACAAGGAGACTTCTCCTCATCTAAAAAAGCCTGCCAACAATCGACTTGCTTTAGTATTATTTTAAATACTTTTAGCTTATCAATTAAACCCTCTCTATGGCCGGCAGTTTCAGCTACAAACAAAACTCTGCCGGTAAACTCCTTTAAAAAAGCCAATATTCGGCTTGCAGGATCTTTCAATCGAGCATCGATAGTAACATCAGGTAAGGACTGACAAGCAAATTCGGTGGTATTTTCCCCTTGCTCAGTTAACATCACCCTGGAAAAACCATCTACTTGTTGCTGTAATTCAGTTGCAGAAAGAAATAACTTTGCAGGTTCTAGTAAAGGACGATTAACATCATACTTTCGTTGCTGAAACCGCTCCTCAGCCTCAGCATAAAAAGTAGTTGCAGCACTTTCAGCAATCTCAGGTAACACCAATACCGTTGTTTTAGGTAAATAATCGAATAAAGTTTCAGTATTATCTATAAATAATGGGAAATAATATTCAATACCTCCTGGTGCAATACCTTTACTAACATCTAGATATAAAATATTTTTAGGGGAAACCTCAGGAAACTCGCTTCTAAACGCTTGACGAAAATGCTTGATAGCCTCATCAGTAAAAGGAAACTCTCTGGCCGGAAACAGCTGAACTTTGTCTATTTTATCCAATGATCTTTGAGTTTCAGGATCAAATGTTCGGATAGACTCAATATCATCATCAAATAATTCTATTCGATAAGGCAACTTACTTCCCATAGGGAACAAATCAACAATTGATCCTCTTACTGCAAATTCAGCATGCTGATAAACCTGAGAAACACATTGGTAGCCAACACTTTCTAATTTAATACGGTTTAAATCCATATTAAATAAACCACCAACCTCAATAGAAAAACTATGCGCTAAAACATGTTCTCTAGGTGCTAATCGATGCATTAAAGTAGCAACAGAAACGACTAACGCCCCTCTTTTAGTTTCAGGTAATACGGCAAGTGTTTTTAATCGTTCTGAAATTATCTCAGGTAAAGGTGAGAAGACATCGTAGGGTAATGTTTCCCAATCAGGAAAATGTAAAATAGGATATTCGTCATTTAAGAAAAACAACAACTCATGTTCTAATCGTAAAGCAGTTTGATTATCTGGAGTAACAATAACAAACAGTCGGTTTTCATTTTTAATGGCAGACGCAATGGCCAGAGAATCCCCACAACCTTTTAACCCCGTCCAAGATAAAAACCGACCACTATCTAAAGGTAATTCAGGAGAAAAAATTGATTTTGTTGCCATTGCTCTATGCGATTTATAAAAAACAAATATTATACCTTGTTGAACCGATAAAAATCAGTTGAGCAGAGAATAATAGTGCGAAATAAAGCTTAGAAAAAGCGCTATACAAATAGAATGTACTGAAAAATTGATTCCAATAAAAAAGGCTATGTCACCGTTAAGTGTTGAAAAGTTGAAGTAGCTCTTAAAAGCCCTCTCCTGCTGGAGAGGGTGGGGTGAGGAGAAATTAAATAATTCTCTTATTCTTTAATATTTTCTTGTAAATCAAGAGATAAAAGAAAATTTGAATTATATACTGTTTGTTTTCTCCTCTCGGCAATAGCTCCTGCATTGCTCTACCTCCTGCATCCATGCAGTCGACCCAAACCTTCTCGGCAATTGCTCCTGCATTGCTCTACTTACCTACATCCATGTAGGCATCCAGCAGGAGAGGACTTAAGAGCTAACAAAATCCACACTTAACGGTGACATAGCCTTATTATAAAGAATTGGCTTATCGGGACACAGTGCTTTAGCCTGCTATTTTAGGTTACTAAGGCAGGTTAAAGCACTGCGCCCCTAAAGCGGGTAAGATCAATCTTTTTAAGTTCCTTGCTAATGTTTGAAACCTTTTTTATGCTTCCGAAATGATTAAATATTGTATCGTAGGGATAAGCTAGAAAAAGCAGTCTGCATGTAATGGTTTGAATAATGGAGATTTTAGTTCGCTTTTTTTGAAGTGTAGGTTGATATTCAGTGACTCAATATTTTCTAGTTTTCGTCTAGTCTACTAGGAATGTGTAAAAATAATTCTAACCTACCGATGTTGGTAAACCTATGATAAATAAATGTACAAATTAATTTTTCAAAAGCTAAGTAATGTTCTTGAGCTCACACATAGTCATGATAAGAAAAGTAATATATCGTCTATGGAAGGTATACGGGGTGTGGCAGCTTTTTTAGTTTTTATTGAGCACTATGTTGTAGCGTTAGAAGATAAGGTGGGTATCAACCAGCAACTTTGGATATATGACCTTTTTTTATGGCTAAAAAATATTGGTAATGTAGGTGTTGAATTGTTTTTTGTTCTTAGCGGTTACTTAATCTACGGAACTGTTATCAGTAAAAAAAAACCATTTTTACAGTATATGTGGCGACGAATTAAACGCATCTATCCGACATTTATCGTTGTATTTATCCTTTATCTTTTCTTGTCATTTCTAATCCCTGAACAAAATAAAATACCGATAGAAAATAGTGCTGCACTCATTTTTATCTTACAAAATATTTTCTTTTTACCGCCGTTATTCACAGATACTGAACTACTGATACGTGTGGCTTGGTCTCTTAGTTATGAGGTGTTTTTCTACATATTAATACCTGTAGTGGTAGGTGTTTTTAGGTTAAGGCATTGGAAGGTAAATCAAAGGATACTTTTTTTTGCACTTGTTACAATATGCGGTTTTTCCTATTACCTGTATTATACGGGTCCAATAAGGATGCTAATGTTTGTAGCGGGGATTTTGCTTTTTGAAGTTATTAATAGCAAGCCTAATAAAAAAACGACACCCTATTTAGGAAGCGTATTATTTTTGCTTAGTTTAGTCAGCATAGTACTGCTTATGATTTTTAATATACCTCAAGGTGCTTGGTGGCGTACAGTGATTCTTTATGTCTGCTTTTTTATGCTATGTTATGAATGTTTTAGCTGGCAAAGTCCTAGTTCAAAGCTATTTAGCTTCACGCCATTACGTTGGTTTGGTAATATGAGCTATTCCTATTATTTGATCCATGGTTTAGCTGTAAAGTTTATCATTATCCTTTTTTCCAAAACCTATTTTGCCACTCAAATAAATGATTTAATAAGTTTTGTCGTGCTTGGAGTGGGAGTCTATTTTCTAACATTAATCCCAGCATTTTTACTGTTTATTAGTATTGAAAAACCCTTTTCGTTAGCAAAAAATACGTAGTAATATTCAATTAACTTCCTTTAATATATAAATCACGACAACTAAGATGATAGAAACCTTAATGTTTGGCATACAATTACTGTCGATAGGGTACATTTGTTATTGGGCAAATAAACAAGAAGAGGAAGATGAGTAAAACTTATGCGTGACCTTCTCTTAGTCAGTTTATTGCCATTATTAATATACTACGCTTTTAAGCGCCCTTTTATTGCAGCAGGCCTATGGTTATGGACATCCGCATTTAATATTAATCAGCTAGTCTATGGGTTTTCTGCAACGATCACCTATAACCGATTATTTGCAATAATTACTATTTTGGCTTATTTATTTGGTAAGAATAAACCAAAATTCACGCTGGATAAACTTTCCATATTGATTTTGTCATTTTTTATATGGACAACACTGTCATCATTTCTGGGCGGTGCAAATCAAGATGTTATATGGATGCGATGGAATGAGTTTATGCGGGTTATATTATTCTATTTCTTTGCGATAGCTATATTACATAAAAAACGACATATAGACTTTATATTATGGATGTTGGTTTTATCAATTGCAGCTGTAGCCGCTGGAGAAGGCTTGAAGTTTATTGTCTCAGGTGGAGGGCACAGAGTAGGTGGTTTAAGAGGTATGACAGGGGATAATAACTTTTCAGCGGTGATGATTCTCACTGTATTACCCATGGCTTTTTATCTAGTTAAACAAACTCAGAATAAGATACTTAAGAATGGCTTGGTTGGAGTGGTTGCTTTAAATATGTTGGGTCTTATTGCCACCTATTCACGAGCAGGTTTTGTAGGGTTAGCGGTGTTAATTGCTTTTGCATTAAAAAGTAGCAAAAGAAAACTATTATGGCTAGTAATAATATCTATAACTATTTATGTGTCGATGAATTTGTTACCTGAATCATGGTTTGGGCGAATGGACACTGTAGAACATGCTGAAGAAGATGGCTCATTTATGCATCGAGTGATGGTATGGAAAATGTGTACGGTGATAGCATTAAATAACCCATTATTTGGGGAAGGATTTAAATCAGTTGAAAACTTATTAATTTGGCAACAATATGTAGGTGATTTTCATCTATTAGATTTTATTCCTACACCGGAAGCACTTTACAATGAGCCAGTACGTGCGGCACATAGTATCTATTTTCAAGTGCTAAGTGGACAAGGTTTTGGTGGGTTGATTTTATTTATGCTTATACT
>CAJVYL010000020.1 GCA_913009265.1 uncultured Methylococcales bacterium | reverse complement strand
AGAATTATTTAAATTTCTCCTCACCCCTCCCTCTCCAGCAGGAGAGGGCTTTTAAGAGCGACTTCAACTTTTCAACACTTAACGATGACATAGCCTTCAAGATAGATAAACTATTTCTTTCCCTTCTTTTTTCTCACAGTAATTTCCACTTCAGTAGACTGAGTCAAACCTTGGTTATCAGTTACTGTTAATGTCACAAGATATCCCCCTGCTGTATTAAATGTATGTTGAGGATTTGCTTCAGTACTGGGATTACCATCGCTAAAATCCCAAAAATATCCGACTATTGCTCCGTCAGAATCAATTGAAGAGGTTGAATCAAAGTTCACCAGCAATGGTTCTCTACCTGAATACACATCAGCTGTTGCAATAGCTTCAGGCGCTTGGTTTTCTGTACTAGGAGGTGGTGGGGGAGTTACCGTATCATTAGTTAATACAAAGCCATGGGAAATACCATTCAGTAATGCCGTTCCCGTTAAATCACCGCTATCATTAATGGCCGTGGCTGATGTAAGCACCCACCCTTGAGTAGTTATTTCATCATTCAGGTCTGTAACGCCTCCCATATCGTCCCACAATACAGCATGACTTCCTGCTAAGGATTCTGAGCTCCCTACAACGATATTGTTCTCATTAACATCGTTTGCACTACTCCGTAATCCACCGTTTAGAACAGGTAAAATAGTTAAATTATCTCTATCATATTCATAAACATAGGCTTGAGAGTAAATTACCGGATCAGTTCGGGTGCTACTTCCTGTGGTACCAACAACTCTATTATTTCTATTAATATCAACAGCTCTTCCACCTGCGGGCGTTGGTAGGAAAACCACATCAGTAATATCATTAACCTGCCCTTTTGTATCGATCAAAATTGCAGAGTATCCCGCTAATCCATACCGGTATTTATAACCAACAGAAAGACCGCTATCATTAATAGCATTTAGGATATATCTATCAGCATAAACACCTTGTCTTGTTCCACGAGAATATAATCTGGCAATATCAAAAAACTCCCATTTATTGCCATTAAATATTGCTGGGTTATAAGGTAAAGACCTGGGTTGATAAGGGTTGCTACCCACCTTATATCCTGCTACTTCATTAAGCTGGTTTATTCCAAAGGCACCGTAATCACTCCAATCCCGATTATCAACAAAAGCCCCGTCAATAGTATTACCAGCAATGATTCCATCATTACTTATCGCATTGGCAATAATTCCGCCGTTGATATTTTTAAACCCAGTAACTGAAGACCAGCTAAATGCAGTAGCAGGATATTGATCTGTATTTCTGGCTCCAACAACAACTCCACTGTTATTTATCGATTTTGGCATAACATTTACACCTAAATCTATCAGTGTATATGCTTCAACAGGCAAGCCAATTGCAGAAGTTAAAATAAAAGCCAGATTTAGGATCTTAATTCTGCCTGACCTAAGTGTTGCTATTTTCTGTTTATTATTCATGTGATTCTCTATTTTTAATAGTATCTGTAATGTATTGCACATATCAGCACTTACTATTAACAATAGATTTCTCTGATATCACCAGAGTACAAAGCAATACATATACCAAAAATCAACAAGCCTTATATGTACTACTAACCTTACATATTAAGTCATTTATTTTATTTACTCTCATCTAAAGGTGACGCAAAAACCCGACAAAATCTAAGCATTTACTCCATACCCCCCTATTAAAATAAAAAAATCATTAGGCTTATACAAAAAACGATCAAGTAGTTGAAATTAAATACATTATTGCACCAGCACAAGTACATTACTTGTCGTTATATGACAACAAACACATTTCCATAGCCATCATAATTTGCTACCCAGATAACAAATAAGCTTTATTTTTTATCTATCTAGTATCACAATTGAATTTGATTTTAAACTTTCGACTAGTGAATATAGAGTGTTATCTGTATATTGCTAATTCTCAGTTAGAAACAGTTTGGATTTGAAATGACACTCGATGTATATCTCTCAATTTTTACTCTTATGTTTATCTCTCTCGGAGTAAATATACTGTCGCTAAAATTTAGAATCCCTTATACCGTTCTACTGGTAATTGCAGGCTCACTTCTAGTTCCCTTATCTCAAATTGAGTTTTTCTCTTTTATCACCAGCTTTCAACTAACGCCTGAGTTATTATTTTTTGTATTTCTTCCCATATTGATTTTTGAATCTGCCTATAACATTAAAGTTCGCAATATGAGGGAAAACAAAATTGCCATTAGTATATTGGCAATTATTGGTTTATTGGTTTCCACCCTTTTTATTGGTTATATCGGATATTGGGGATTTCAATTATTAGGTTTCCAAGTTCCACTGCTGGTCACTTTATTATTTGGCGCAATTATTTCAGCAACTGACCCTGTTGCTGTTCTTGCTTTATTCAAAGAATTTGGTGCTCCACATCGCTTAACACTTATTTTTGAAGGTGAAAGCTTATTTAATGATGGGACTGCTTTTGCCATCTTTGTGGTGTTACTTGATGTTATAGCTCATGGCTATCATGGTTACACAACATTCTTACAAGGATTAATTACAGTCAGCACGATGATTGTAGGTGGATCTCTATTTGGTTTTTTAATGGGGTTTATTTTCTCTAAATTAATCGAGTGGGTTAAAGGTCACGAAAACCTAGAAATCACCCTAACCTTACTTGTTGCTCATTTCACCTTTTTATTGGCAGAAGTGATCTCTACTCACTGGATCATTAATGGACATAATATTCATATCTCCGCCATTATAGCCACCTTAGTATCATCAATGGTTTTAGGAAATTATGGTCGCTTTAAAATGTCCAGTGGCGTTGAAAAGTATATGGATAAATTCTGGGAGTACTTTGCTTTTGTATCAAACTCTCTAGTTTTTCTTCTAATGGGCTTGTTATTTACTAGTCTTACCATCTCTTTACATATTGCCTGGCTACCTATTTTAATGATTATTTTTGTGGTGGTAGTCGCTCGCGCTATTTCAGTCTATGTTTCTGTCGGCATAGCCAATCAATTTAAGTCAGAAGAGAACATACCATTAAACTGGCAACATTTAATGGCTTGGGGAAGCCTTCGAGGCTCCCTTGCTGTGGTGATGGTTTTACTTATCCCAGACAATACCACCTTACCCAATTGGCCTTACGACTTCTCTATTAAAGAATTTATTATCGCAATTACGATTGGGAGTATTTACTTTACCTTATTGATTAAAGCAACCACACTAGGATTCGTTGTTCGCTGGTTAAAAATTGATGCCCTATTACCTCACGAACAATTAAGTTATTACAAAAGCAAAGCTTTAATTTATAAAGATATTATTCAGCATAGTAAAAAACTTTACGATAATCGTCATATCAGTGCCGAACAACATCAAAACTTTGTTGATTACTATAAAAAACAACATGAAAAAATTTGTACGCAATGCGCTGAATTAAAGATGGATGCGAATCATGTTGTGGAAAATATGCTTAGAATTTATACCCTAGCTGTACAGAAAAAAGAATTGAAAGCTCTGTTTCGACATAATGAAATAAGTGAAAGCATTTATAAAAAGAATCTTAATATTCTAGAAACTCAAACAGAAAGAGTGGAACAAGACAGTGACAGATTAAAATCACTTAATGCCTACTTTACAAATTGGATGGGAATTTTAAATAACGCATTTCGTAAGCTGTTTTTCTTATCAGATAAGAAAGCCGACCCAAGAGAGCTTTATCTTTATTACCAAACTCAATACCACCTTATCACTAAAGTTTTAGAAGAAATGCATCAACTACAAGACTCACATTTAAGTGAAATTTTTGATGAGCAAAAAGTTATTGATAGCGTTATTGCTATATACCAAGACTTAAAAACAGCAACTGAACAACAGATGCAAAATGAGCTCGACTCGAACAAAGGTATGCTTGATAACTTAAATGAACAGTCAGCCATTAATTTATTACAAACCGTTCAAAATGCGTCTTTAAAAGAATTACATAAAGGTGAGATTATCACTAATAAATTACACGTAATTCTAAATAAGGAGCTTAATAATTGGTGATTTAGATAAGTTTGAGGTGGGTAAATCAATGCTAAGCATTAAAAAATAAAGCAGCAGACGCCCCACCTAGATAAAGTGCTAAGGAAAAAATCATTTGGGTGGAGGCTAACATATTATATCGAATCAGAATCTTGTTAAAACTTGATATATAAACCATACATACCCTATAAAAACAGTTGTTCTAAGCCATTCTGCCCACGGTGAATAATTTATTATTGAGGCTCCAATCAACACTATTAATGCCACCAAGGCCAACCAAATAAGTGGCGATATTTTTCCAAGAAAAACGATTAAACCTGACTGTTTTCCTTTTAATATTTTCTTTGGCGGATTTCCATTTACTATAAATTCCGCTATATCATCCCAGTTTTCTTCTCTTAAAGCAGCACCGTGAGAGCCCCTTACAAATTCTATTTCTTTTGGTTTTTCTATATCATTAAACCCATCATGCCCACCGCTACCCAAATCTTTTTGAAGTTTTGTCAGCTCTAGTGCTTTGGGGAAAATAGCTACGACCCAATCACTAGTTGCAACATAGTTCATAACATTCTGAATTTGTTTTTTACGCAATAATTTATTCCAAGTATAAGTCGTTGGTACGACACTACCGGCAAACACAATATTTTTAAAAATACAGCTAGGATATTCCGATAGTGCTTTGGCCAATAAATAAGTCCCATTACTATGTCCCACAAATGAAAACTCCGCTTGTGGATACATCGCTTTGTTTTCTGAGTATTGATCCATGAACCACTCAACTTTTTCCCGCCGTTTGGCTGCGTAAGAGCAGGCTAAAGCCAGCGCCCCAGCTAAGTGTTAAATATTTTCATCAAGCAAATAAGCCTATTACTTGCTCGTC
Source organism: uncultured Methylococcales bacterium (assembly GCA_913009265.1). Taxonomy (GTDB): domain Bacteria; phylum Pseudomonadota; class Gammaproteobacteria; order Methylococcales; family Methylomonadaceae; genus QPIN01. The sequence continues at coordinate 20,211 of CAJVYL010000020.1, read as the reverse complement.
ATTATCGTAATTCCCGTCCAATTCTCATTGACCCCATTTTCTATACACTCTGTCACTTTCATCAAATGTCGCCATGCTACTTTATCTTTTGGATTTTCTTTTAACACATCAAGTAAGATCAACTGTGCTTGAGAAAACTCCTGAGCATAGAAATGTTTCATGGCTAATTCATAACAACGATGAGAAGCTTTTTTTAGCGCTCTAGCTTGGGGTAAATCTGCGTCATAAACTTCGTACAAGGTGAGTGTATTTTGTTTTCCTTTTACCCTTACTTTATCTAAAAATCTTATATTATATTTTGAGCAATCAACCAAAGCATTCTTGGTTGCGGCAGTAATAATAAAAGAAATACCATAATATTTAGTCAATCCTTCAACACGTGAAGTTAAATTCACATCATCAGAAAAAGCATCGCCCTGCATTCGACCGGCCTCACCGACCATGCCTACCATCATATGCCCCGTATTTACTCCAATTCCCACCTCTATCGGTAAGCGGTTTTGTTCTACCCGTTCGGCATTATAAATATTGGCCTGATTAAGCTTATCAATCCCAGCTTGCACGCCAGAATCTGCATCTCCAGGAAAAATAGCCATAATGCCATCCCCTAGGTATTTAACAATAAAGCCACCGTTTTTTCTTACCATTGGGCTCACTCGCCCTAAATAAGCATTAACAAAATCAAAATTTTGTTGAGGTGTCATATTTTCAGATATGGTGGTGAATGAGCGTAAATCAGAAAACATAACGGTCATTTCATCCGTAACATGATCACCTAAATGAATATCTGTAAGACTATCTTTATTTAAAAAAGACAAATATTCCTGGGGAACAAAACGACTTGCAGCCTTGTTTAAGGCTTTAAGGTGACTAATATCATTCCAGGCGGCTAGGATACAAGGCTTTTCATCAAACTCTACATAGCGCATAGAGATATCCACCCAAAACTTTAAGCCATCCTTTCTTATAAACTCTACCTCATGGTGGTCAACCTGCCCTTCTTTCCCCAAAAGGGTGACTAATGCTGCTCTTTCTGCAGGATTTACATAGAAATTGGTCATTTTTTGACCCACTATTTGTTCAGATGAGGAACCAACAGCTAATGGACCTGCGATAGCATTTGCAAACACAATAATACTGCTTGATAATTCAGTAACCACCACTGCAACAGGTGTAGCCTCTATAATCATCCTTAAGCGCCGTTCGCTCTCTCTTACTGCGGCTTCTGCTTTACCATGTAATTCTTCTTCTACCGTATCTGAATGCTCGGTGGTCATTTCTAATAAGGTTTCTAAATCATCTTTATCTTGCTCTAGCTCTTTTACTTGCTTCCTAAGCAAGCTTAACTCAGCTTTTAATTCATCTAAAGAGAGTTCAGAATCTTTACCTTCTTCGAGCATTATTCAAACTCCAACTCTAAACTCGGCAATAGTTTTTTAAAATTAGCTAGGGATTTTTTCTGCCAAGCAAACTCATTACTTCCAACAACTTTCACCGTGCTAATATTATTTTTACGTAAACGCATTACAAATTTACATAAAGTATTAATACCAGAACTATTTAAAAACTTAAGGGCCGTTAAATCCATAATTAAAAACTCAGGCTGTTCATCAGCCACTGTATTTAAAATTTCCATAATAGGCCCATACTCACTCCCTGTTAGTCTAAATGACCCTGAACAGAGAACTGTATTATTATCGCTATTAAACTGAACTTGGTAGTCATCACGTATTATTTCCATTTTATATTACCTTTAAGAGAGCTGAGCCATAACGGTTACTTTCTGCACATTCTCATCGTCTTTAACTGATTCAAATTTCCAGGCAAATTTAGCATTCCAATCATTAATCATTGATAAATATCCTAAACCAGAATCAATTTTTTGTTCCTTATCATTTTTAATCAGTTGCTCCATAAATAACTTATGAGTGTCTTCTCTCAATATTTCATTCAATTTATATTGCCAATTATTAACGACTGATGCATCAATATAATTACTTACATAGAGTAATATCTGCTTTTTTTCTAGCCCCATAAATAAACGAATAGGATATTTAGACGCAGAGAAGTTAAACTTCATAGCATTTTCTAATAATTCATTTGCAACAAAATTTACACCTTCTTTCAATTCTGTCCGTTGCTGAAGTGATTTATCATCATCACATGGAAAAAAAGTAGTTAAATAGTCTGCTAAAAAATCTGCGGATAGCCCATTATTACGCCATCGCTGTTTTAAAGGTGTTGAGGTTGCAGAAAAATTAATCATTAGAAAGTCGCTATTTTCGCTAGTATCACGCTCTATAAAATCACCTAATATTTGCATCATGACTATCGCTTCCTATTTTTGTTTTATCACGACCAAAGTAATATCATCATAAATATGATGCTCACCAATAAATTGATACACATCATCAGTTATTGCCTTACAAATCACATCTGCAGGATGTGACCAGTGTTTACTAATAACCGTGCATAAGCGTTGCATTTCATATTGTTGTTTTTCTGCATTTTCTGCTTCAGTTATACCATCAGTATAAAGCACAAGACCATCCCCCGGCTGTAGATCTATATAGCTATCATCAATAAAGTCTGAGATATCATCGACCAAGCCAATGGGAAAACCTAAATCAATGGTATCTATACATTCAATTTGACCACCTTTGCGTACCACAATGATCTCTTCATGCTGCCCTGTAAGTCTCACCTTTCCATTCTGACAGTACAGCATAGCGAGTGAGAGGCTTTTATCCGCATTCATACGCGCCACATTCCCTATGATAGCTTGATTAAGCGCACTTAAAATAAGCCCTGCATCCGTTTCATTACTTGATAATAAAGTACGTATCCCCATTTGTACCATTAGCATGACCATACCGCTTTCTAGGCCGTGGCCAGTGACATCACCAATAGCAATTAAAACACCATCGTCATGTTGAAGCACATCATAATAATCTCCACCAACTTCTTCCGCGGGTTCCATAAAGCAAGCAATATCCATTGCTTCAACTTTTAATAACTCGTCCATCGTAGGAAGTAGAAACTTTTGCAGCTTACGAGTCACTTCAACTTCTGCGTTTAAACGTAAGTTTTCATCTTCTAGCTGCTTTGTCAGTCTTGCTAACTTGCGATTACTTTGCTCAATAAGACGGGAATGTCCTTGAATAAGTGCATCCTTTTCCAACAGCTTAGTCATATTATGAGCATGAATAGCTATATATTGTTGACCATCTTGATTTACAAACTTAAATGATATCTCTAACAATTTGGGTAACCAGTTACTCTCTGGTTCCAATTCTAGAGAAAAGGTATAGGCGCCTCTTTTTTTAAGGCGTTTTAGCAAAATATCAGTTCTTAGTGAAGTAAAAACTTGCTCAATATTGATATGCAAGGTGTCCACATCAAACCATTCTCTAAAAGCCTTATTACAATAAAGTAACTCTAATGATTGTTGATCACAAAATGCATAAGCATCATCAATAAGGTCAATACTGGGTTGAAATGTAAGTGAAGATAATACCTGCGGTGATTTCTCGTCTGCAGTCATTTCTTAATCTGGACTATTTGAGGTTTAACAGAGGCAACTATAGACATTAAGCTATCTATATCCTGTTGCTGAACACTAAAATCTTCCAACACTTCTTCAAAAAGCTCTGCTACTTCAGCAAAAGCTTCCTCACTAATATTAAGGTCTCGATGGACGTCTGTTAATTTGCTTGCATCATACTGAACGGGGCCCCCCATAATTGATGAGAAAAATATAGTTTGATGGCTCATCAAACTTTGCATATCTACATTTTCAAAATAAGGCTTTAGAATTTCAGAGGTGGCAACTTTTTCATATAAGCCATGAACAATCTTACTGACAGTCTCAAAACCACCATATTTATCATATATATTGATTGTCATTGTAATTCCTCTATCGTATTAAATTTTGAAGCTGTTACAAAATAATAATGAGCTTTTTATTATTATCTGTTTTTTTGGAACAACGTAGCTATTTATTACTTTGAGATACAGTACTTTCTGCCTTAGCTAAAGACAGCTTTAATCTCAAAACTTAGCTGAGGACTATGATTCTATAGTGTTTTGTTTTATATGGGTATCAATAGTTCTAGGGAACGTTAATAAAGTACGGGGCGGGGTATCTGTAGAGCGGACTTTAGTCCGCCATAAAGGCAGTATTTATAATACGTAAATTATTGCGGACTAAAGTCCGCTCTACATTTATAAGCTGTGGTTTGCATTCAATTCATCAACAAAAGGCTTGATTAACGCCTCTGTTGACCTATTCCAAACAGATATTGCCAGCCTATTTGGCTGGCAATACAGGAACCTTAGTGATGACCATCATGTCCTTCTGGCGCTTTTACTACAGTAACTGATGCAGCTTTGCCGTTTTCAACTGTCCATTCAGAAACAGTGTTATCAGTACAATACTGGATAATATCAAAATTCAATTTTTGTGATTCTACACCGTGTGGTAATAATGGTGCTCTGCCACGAAATTCAGCTTTTAGTACATAAGCAGATGGCAATGTAATTCCTGAAATATTAATAGCATTAACTTGTTCAGTCATTTTATCTGTTTCAGTTTTTATTTTATACCAAGATAAAACAGGTTGTACGCTTGTAAAAGCCCACTCATCATCAAGGTCATCTTGAGTATTAGGCATTTGAATTGATATTTTTTTTGTTGGATTACCTTTACAACCATGAGGCACTTGAATAGTTAAATAAGCACGTTGCCCTTCAATAATTTCTTTTTCTACAATAGAAGAGTGAGCAGAAACCATTTGTGAGCTTAATAATGCACCCGCAATTGAAAGACCTAATAGAGTTTGTTTAATTTTCATTTTTATAATTCAAGTTAGTTAAAATCAATCTAGCTAATACAGCTTTTATGCCAAATCTGTTTTATCCGCCCAAATTATTTCACTGTATTTTGTAAGGAATTGATTATAATCAATAAATATTAATGATATTGATTTGCATCCGCATTATTTTTATTAAATTATTTACAACTTCCTTACGCCCTACTCTTAAAATACGTCATACGCCCACCTACCATGTCATATGACACAGTAACATTAAAACAAGCCTTATTTATCAATCAGATAAAAACAACCCTCACCAGCATAACCAATAAAAAATATAGGGTTATTACTGAAAAACATGTCATATAACACAAAAACTTTCCTTCTTCGAAATGATACACCTAAATAAAAAGATACTTACGTCATCAAAGGCTTACCCTTTTGACTTGTTATATCTATGGCCTTGTTTTTGCATTCACAAATACAAACAACAATCATTATCATTAATAACAATATAATAATAAAGTAATGAACAAAAAAATTAGCCCTCTCCTTTTTAGTCTTTTTCTTTTTTCTGAATCTATATTTGCAGTCTCTACTGGAGAAGCTGCTCCCGCCTGTTTATCAAACAACTTTTATAACGACCAAGCATTAGACCTTTCTAACTATAAAGGAAAAGTAATTTATCTCGATTTTTGGGCATCTTGGTGCCCTCCTTGTAAATCATCATTTCCTAGTCTTAATAAGTTACACCAGGAATTACATTCACAGGGCGTTGAGGTTATTGCAATTAATTTAGATGAGGAAAAAACTGATGCAGAGTATTTTTTAAAACAGACCCCTGTTAATTTTTATATTTCCTATGATAAAGAAGGAAACTGCCCCAAGGCCTACGACGTTATGGCTATGCCTTCATCATATATCATTGATAAAAAAGGCATTGTAAGAGAGGTTCACCTAGGTTTTGATGAAGACAATTTAAAGGATATTCGGAACTCTATTTTAACTTTGTTAAGCGAATAATTTTTATGGCTTCCTATTTTCGCCTGTTATTTGTTATTAGCTGTGCTTTTCAAGCAGCATGCACTCCAAATATATCTCCGTGGGAACGAGGAATTTTAGCCAAGCCTCAAATGAGCTTTCAATCTAACGCTCTTGAATCATCTTTACGCAAACATATGCAACATAGTAAAGAAGCGTCTACCGGCGGACATAGCACTGGCGGAGGTGGCTGTGGTTGCAGCTAAAAATAGTACATTAAAAGCTTTTACAGTTGCAGCTTTAGCATTACCAGGCTTATTACCAACCGCTAAGGCGGCTCAAAAAACCACAAAACCAGTTATAGATTTTCAATATGGTCATTATCAAGAAAGTGATGATCGAATTGCTGTCGATATATACCAAGGAATAATAGCCCTTCCTATTTCAAAATCGTTAGCAATCCAAAGCAACTGGGTAGTCGATACCTTTTCTGGCGCAACCCCGGTATTAACTATGCCAAACTCAGTCGCTCAAGTTATAAGTGGAGCATCGGGTATTTCAGGCGTTGATGATAGTAAAACTGTCACAGCAGATGAACAAGCTGTTGAAGTTATGACGGGAGCATCAACACGTGAAACTCGCTATGGTATTGATTTAGGCTTCAATTATACTTTAAACGATTTTGTTTTTTCGGCTTCCGGCAGTCGATCAGAAGAACCTGATTATTTATCACATGGCTACAATCTTGGAGTCGAATGGATTTTTAATCAAAAATTTAATACCTTATCTCTAGGGTTTGGGCAAAACTTTGATCAAATATCTCCCACCACTAGAATACTTGATGAAGAAAAAACCGACTATCATCTGCAACTTGGTTTCAGCCAAGTTGTGAGTAAAGAATCTGTTTTAAAACTAAGTGCAAGCTATACCTATAATGATGGTTATTTATCCAACCCATATAAAAAAGTATTTATCCAAGACTTAGATACAAACACTAACTTAAAAACTGGAGGGTTCAGCAATGTCTATTATGAAAATAGACCAGATAAACGCCACCAATGGTCAGCATCTCTCGCTTATATTCAATATATTTCCTTTTTAAAGGCTTCTGTACAATTTGATTATCGATATTTTAAGGACAGCTGGGATATTAGCTCTCATACTTTTGAGGCTATTTATCGCCAACCATTAAGCAAAAGTTGGGAGCTAGTTTCACGATTACGTTATTACTCGCAATCTGAGGCCAAATTTTATAAAAACTTTTACATTCAAGCTAACGCTAATAATCATTACTCCAGCGATTACCGACTTGCTGGCTTTGGTACTTTAGCTGGAGGAATAAAGTTAACAAAAGAATGGGGGCTAGCGAGTAAATTTACTAAAAGTATAAAAATAGAATTAGGCGTTGAATACTCTACTCATGCAGCCGACTTAAAATTGGGAGAGCAAACAACAGCATCGAACTTAAGCGACTTTAACTATATTTTATGTAACAGTTCAATAAACATTAAGTTTTAGCGCTCTTTACACTACCATAATCTGCCTCTATGGCGGACTGAAGTCAGCCCTACATGACTCTATAAAAAACCAGTAAATTACTAAGCTATTTTTATCGGTAAGAGGCAATGCTATTAGGTCTAGCTTTTGTAGCCTTGATGAAACAACGTGGAATCAAGGTTTAGCTGAGGTTTCCCTTGATTTCGCTTTACTACATCAAGGCTACATTTTTTCATTCTCTTTAACCTGTGATTAAGTAATAGCCATATAAGATAATATTGTAAAATAATGGAAATGAGGCTTTAGCCTCGCACGATTCAGCCGAGGATAAAGAGGCTATGAAAGTATTCTATTTTTCCTCCCCCTTTGGAAAAGGGGGATAGAGGGGGATTTTATGAAAAGATAACACATTGATATTAAATGTCTTATTTATATAATAAAATCTCCCCCAACCCCTCTTTTCCAAAGAGGGGAGCTAAAAGCTAATACTTTCACATTCTCTAAAGCCTCACTTCCAAAAGATAAGCTGTAATTTATAATAACCACGTTTAACTATTTACATTGATCTACAAGCTTATATAAACGATCACCCGCTAATTGAAAGGTTCCTAAACCAGATCTTGCAGTATCAATATTTCCCGCTTGATAGTTGTTATATAAGTCGTTAGAGATATTATGAAACACATTATGTGCATCATTTAATTTCATTACATATTTTTGTGACTTAAAAGGAGTAGAAGACTCTACTGGCATTTGAATATACCGTAATTTAATTATGCTTTTTACAAGTATAGCTAATTTTTCTGCTTTTCACTAAAACGCCTTGTTAGCACTTTAATGATTTTAACTAAAATCATTTTCACCAAAAATAGGTATACAATGACCCTTAACACCGTAACCTTCTAGTACTTAGGAAGATTCGCAAAATAATTAGGCTTTGTTTATACAACATATTTCCAGCAAAAAATATAGCAATGGATAATAAAGAATTAAGTACTTTACGTAAGCAAGCAAATCTAACATTAAAAAGTCAGATTGATCAATTGCAAATGATCCCAGCAGCTGCAACGGCATTGTTAAACTTAGCAAATGATGAGAACACCACGGTTGCTGATTTATCAGTTGTTATTGAAACAGAACCAGCTCTAGCCGCCCAACTACTTAAATTGGTTAATTCTGCTGCTTATGGCCTCCCCTCTAAAATTACATCTATCAGTCGAGCAGTTAATTTACTCGGTTTTGCTGAAGTAAAAAGAGCATCATTAGACTTATTATTTTTTAATAACTTAATAAAACCCGATACAAATGCCAAGTTTGATCAGCTCTATTTCTGGCAACACTGTCTTTTTGTTGCAGGATTAAGCCGAGCTATAGCAATTAGCTTAATGCATCCTGACCCAGACAGGATTTATGCCGCCGGCCTATTACATGATATTGGAAAAACGGTGTTAGAAAGTCATGGGCTCGTGAGCTACAGTGATTTTTTAGATTTTTTTGAAAAAAGTGATAGCTCCATCCCTAAAAATGAAAAAATATTCTTTGGAATGACTCATTCAGAGATGGGGTATGTATTTTGTAAACAATGGGACTTACCAGACACAATTACGGCAGTAAGCTATTTACATCATAGCAACTTTCTAAATCACCCTTTAGCAAAAGGTGTTGAGCAAGATATAGCTATTGTTTCCTTTGCTAATTTTATTGCTTGGATGCAAGGCATCGGCTCAGTCCAAGGGCATAACCACCCTATTCTACAACATGATGTCCTTAGTATTATTGATATTGAACAGCTCAATATAGAAGAAATATTAGATAATGTTGATACTGAAATGCAAAGTATCAGAGACTTTTATGATCTAGACTTTCCTAATCTAAATAATTTACGTGCAACGCTTGTTAAATCTACCATTGCTTTATGTAAATTAAGTGTACAAGAAACATCAACGCCGTTAAATTCATTACCACAACAGCCATTATTTTTATCAAGTTTAACAGCCCCTCACCATAGTCTAAATAAATCAGATTTTGTTCCACGTACACTTGAAGCTATTCATAATGACTTTGATTTTGATCGCGTTATGTTGCTAGAGATTAACCCCAAAAGGCGTAGCCTAGTAGCCTCTTATTCATGGCCATCCGAAATAACAGCCAATAAAGAAAATTTACCAGAAATAACCATTGACTCAGCATCTGTGGATTTATTGAAATGTCTGCGACAAAGAGAAGCTGTTTTAATAACCGATACATCATGGCTTAAATGCAAAGTTCTAAAGCAACAAAATGTTAATTCTTTTATTGCCATTCCAGTGCTACGGCATAACCGCTTTATTGGAATTATTTATACTGATAATGTTATCTCTCAAAATTCTCTTGATGCTAATATTGCCCATCAAATAGTACCCATCGCAAACGAATTAGGCATTGCTCTAAATAACGCTAAACAACTTGATTTAGAAAAGAAAAAATCACTTACTGATCCTTTAACCAACCTCCACAATAGGCGTATGTTAAATGATTTTCTAGAGAATATTTACCAGCAAAATATAACTAAATATAGCCCACTAGCTGTTGGCTTTATTGATATTGATAATTTCAAACGTCTAAATGACCAATGTGGTCATCAAGCAGGTGATGATGCACTAAAAATTGTTGCAGATACCTTACGCAGCTTAACTAGACCCGGCGACTGCATGGGTCGTTATGGCGGAGAAGAGTTCTTATTTATACATATAAATACGACACTTGAAGGCGTTACAAGTTATGCAGAGCGTGTCCGAATGGAAATTGAAAGGCGAGGAAAAATTCTGGCTAAACGTTTAAAGTGCGATGCTTTAACGATTAGTATCGGTATCGCATTACACTCAGCTGAATTTAAAAATTATTACGATATTATTGATGCAGCAGATAGAGCAATGTATAAAGCAAAAAAAAATGGCCGCAACCAAGTAGTTTTACATACTTAACTACCCTTACACTTAGGAACAAGGATTTAATAAACCCCGAAACTAGATTTATAGGGTTTGCTGAGGTACGAAGCACATCCTATAGCTTTTGGATTTTATAAAAAGACAACAGATTCAACCTAGTATCATTTTTTTAGCTGAAACCTCAACTTGTTGCTAGGTTCTAAATATTTTTAGAATATATGCTACTATTTGAAAGGAAGCGATACATTACTAACCTTGGGCGACTACAATAAGTGACCATCCTTGAAACCTGTCCCCAATATGCGTCTAATAGACTGGTTTTTGAATACTCTAGGACAACTCCTATTTTATATTACAACTGTTCTTTGGTTGAAAAAGTAATATTTTGCTATTGATTTATTAACGCCATCAAGCTTTCATCGTGAATCAATGGCTATTTATAAGAACATTCTCTAGCCATTAACCTAAAATACGCTCAAACTGGCAAGCATCGCAAGGTATGAGCAAACCATTGTCCTTACGCATAAAGACTAAATATTATGAATTTAAGTAGCACTATCAAGCTCATTACCTTAAATTTTATTATTGCCATCATTTATTTCATCTTCGGCGCATCGGGACTTCAACTAGGCGTATTATCAGGCTATTCCACAGCTATCTTTCCTGCTGCGGGCGTTGCCTTTGTTGCTATATTTTCTGGCGGCTCAAAGTTATTACCAGCAGTATGGTTAGGTTCTGCAAGTATTAATGCATGGATGTCGTCTAAGTTTGGCGTTATTGACGGACAAGACATAGTCGTAGCCGTCAGCGTAGGAATAGCCTCTAGCATACAGGCATGGGTAGCCGTTGCTTTGGTCAAGCGTTTTTGCAAGCCTGGTGCTGAAAAACTGCTTAATACCAGCGATAGTTTACACTTTCTATTATTAGCAGGTCCTATCGCCTGTTTGACTGCTGCCTCTTGGGCAGGAGCAACTTTATTAACAGCCAATATAATACCCTCTACCGAATTTGTGCCTCATTGGCTTCACTGGTGGTTAGGCGATACTCTGGGCGTTATATTGTTCACGCCATTACTTTTAATGGCATTAAATTATCGCAAGCCCTGGTGGTCACAAAGAATAAAAAGCATAGTACCTCCCGTACTATCGGCTCTAATTATCACTTTATTGATCTTTTTCTATGTAGCTAACAATGAAAAGAAGCACATTACTAACCAACTAAAGGAAACAGCCAACCCCATTGTAGAAAGCATAAAATCGAAACTTAATACTTATCAAGAGTCTGTAGTCTCTATTGGCAACTTTGTTAAGGTAAACCCCAAATTGGAATATCCACTGTTTGAACAGTTTGCACAATCTATCTTAGCCAATCACCTTGAGCTATCATCTCTTAATTTGAGTCCTCGCATTATATCGTCTGATAGAGCTCAATTTGAAGCAACTATCTCACAACAGATGGATATACCTAATTTTCATATTACTCAACATAACAAGCTGAATCAACTGATACCAGCGAAAGAACGCAACAGTTATGTACCTATCACATATATCAGCCCACTCAGCTCAAATCTCAAGGCAATAGGCTATGATAATTTATCTAACCCAGAGCGTTTAAATACTATTAACCGAGTAAATGCAACAGGACGACCCGCTATAAGTGCACCTATTCAACTTGTTCAAGATACTGAATCGAGATTGGGACTATTGTTAATCGCTCCGATCATTCCTGATAGGGCTTCTGGCTCATCAACTGGCTACGCAGTGGGTGTTTTTTATCTAGATACAATATTGCAAAAAATAATTAGCCCTCAACTTCCTGAAGGCTTGTCACTGAGACTGCAAGATATTGATTCTAGCAATAAGAACACAACATTTTTTATCTCTGACAGAACAACTACATTTCAAGATTTTGAATATTCATGGGTTGAAGATATTTATTTTGGTGGCAGAACCTGGCGTTTATCCTTCCACGCATCAGAAAACTATCTTGCCTCTCAGCAATCCTTACTTGCCTGGCAAGTTCGTCTTGCTGGATTAGTCTTTACCAGCTTGCTACAACTGCTATTACTCAGCATTACGGGACGCCATTATATGATTGTTCAAAAGGTTGAGAAATTACTTACTGAACAAGCAACCATTTTGGATAATAAGCTGGTCGCTATAGCAACCGCACGTCACAGAAATATTATCTGGGTTAATACCGCTATGGAATTGATACTTGGCTATGATAAAAATGAACTGAATGGCAGCCCAACACGACAATTTTACGCAAATGAAGAGGATTATCAATCTATTGGAAAATCCTACATTAACATTCAAAGAGACGGTATTGTTTGTAACGAATTAGAATTTGTACGTAAGAATGGTGAGCATATTTGGGTTGACATAAGAGGCACTGTACTACATAAAGAAACGGGTGAATCTCTATGGGTATTTGTTGATGTCACCGAACGTAAACAAGCAGAGCTTACATCAATAGCTGCTGAAACAAAATTTAAAGCTCTCTTCGATTCAACCAATGATGCTGTGATGTTAATGGAAGAAACTAACTTTGTCGATGGCAACTCTGCTGCATTGAAGCTTTTTGGTTGCACTACAAAAGAAGAGTTTAGTAGTAAGTCTCCTCTCAGCTTATCGCCATTAAAACAACCATGTGGCACAAACTCTACCACACTGGCTAAGCAGTGGATCGCATTAGCTATTCAAAATGGTAAGCAGCATTTTGAATGGGTGCATAAGCGTGCCGATACCAATGAAACATTCCAAGCAGATGTATTAATTAGCGCCGTTCAATTAAACGGTAAGCAACTGGTACAAGCCACTGTTCGTGATATTAGCGAACAAAAACGTATTGAGACTAACCTACGTATTGCTGCCACCGCCTTTGAATCACAAGAAGGCATGATGGTGACTGATGTTGATAATATCATCATTCGGGTCAATAAAGCCTTCACAACCATTACCGGCTATAGCGCAGAACAAGCTATTGGCAACACGCCTAATATGCTATCTTCTGGGCGACATGACGCGCTCTTTTATGACGAAATGTGGAAAGCTATAAACACTGTCAGCTACTGGGAAGGGGAAATCTGGAATAAACGTAAAAACGACGAAGTTTTTCCAGAGAAACTTACCATCACAGCCGTAAAAAACTCAGAAGGTATCGTCACTAATTATGTAGGTACACTGACTGATATTACCTTGAGCAAACAAGCAGAACAAGAAATTGAAGACTTAGCTTACTACGACCCGCTAACGCATTTACCTAATCGGCGGCTTATGCTTGATCGTATTCGGCATGCTATGGCAGCGAGTGCACGTAGCGGTAATGAAGGTGCATTACTGTTTCTTGATATTGATCACTTTAAGACCCTTAATGACACGCTAGGTCATGATATGGGGGATATTTTGCTACAACAAGTTGCTGAACGACTAACTACCTGTGTCCGTGAAGGTGACACTGTCTCGCGCTTTGGTGGTGATGAGTTTGTCGTATTATTAGAGGGCTTAAGTACAGAGGCTGCTAAAGCCGCTGCACAAACAGAAGATATTGCCAATAAGGTTTTGTCTTCCATCAACCTCCCTTACCAGCTTGCTAGCCATCACTATACAAGTAGCACAAGTGTTGGTATTACACTTTTTAATGACCATCAAACTGAAGTAGAGGAGTTATTAAAGCAAGCTGATATCGCCATGTATCAAGCGAAAGATGATGGTCGTAATGCACTTCGATTTTTTGATCCTCAGATGCAAGCAAGTATCACTGCACGTGCAGAACTTGAAAAGGAACTCAATCAAGCAATTGAGCAACAGCAATTTCAATTGTATTATCAAATACAAATGGATAGCTCGTCATGCCCATTAGGGGCTGAAGTGCTAATCCGCTGGATTCACCCTGAACGCGGCTTAATATCTCCATTAGACTTTATTCCCGTTGCTGAACAAAATGACGCTATTTTAGCAATAGGTCAATGGGTACTTGATACGGCCTGTGCTCAACTTGAGTTATGGCAACAAGATGCACTCACTCGTAATCTGACACTATCGGTCAACGTAAGTGCTAAGCAATTTCATCAAGCTGATTTTATTTCGCAAGTCACGATGACAGTCCAACAGCATAATATTAATCCTACACGACTTAAATTAGAGCTAACAGAAAGCCTATTACTAAACGATATTGAAGATACTGTTGCCAAAATAAAAACCTTGGCAGATATTGGCATTCAATTCTCATTAGATGACTTTGGTACTGGTTATTCCTCTTTGCAATACCTTAAGCAGTTACCCTTGCACCAACTCAAAATCGACAAATCCTTCGTCGATGATCTTGTTAGCAACAGTAATGACCAAGTGATTGTTCGTACCATTATTGCAATGGCGCACAGTTTGGGACTAAGCGTTATTGCCGAAGGCGTAGAGACCAAAGATCAACAGCAACAATTATTGGCTGAAGGGTGTACATTCTATCAAGGGTATCTATTCAGCAAACCTTTGCCCATTATTGAGTTTAATGACTTACTGAAAGAGTACGGTGTGCAGTTAAAGTCTTGCTAAAGGCGCAACTACAAGCCCCGTCATTTTTCTTCAGTTCAGCTGCTATGCCTGACTCTCTAATTAATGTTACTATTTGACTTATAAATAGTATAAGTAATAAACCCATCTATTAGCTGCCTTTTTATTGCTATTGAAAACAATCCCCCCAATAGAGAAAGCCTTTTATGAAAAACTTTGGAAGAAGAACGTATTGAAATATTAGAATCAGGTTGTGATGATTTTATTCGCAAACCCTATCGTGATACAGAGATTTATAGTGCCTTATCTACACATTTAGGTGTTCGTTTTAGCTATACCAAAGAAAAAACCGCGAAACAACCCTTCAAGAAAAGTGAGCTAGATTCCAAACAGTTAATCAAGCTTCCTTCTAATCTACTGGACGACTTAAGGGCAGCAGCAGTATTGCTAAATGAGCATAAATGCTTAGATGTTATTGGTTTTATCAATGAACATAACCCTGAAGAAGCGGCTAAATTACGTAATATGATAGAAAACCTGCAATATAAAGAATTACTTCTTATGCTGGATAAGATAAAAGATAAAACTTAATCTATAATTTTACTTTAAAGACATAAAAGAAAGACTTTAAATGACCACTACAAATCAAAAATCATTTCATGGCGATATTCTTGTTGTTGATGACAACCTAGCTAACTTGAAATTTATGATGCAGGTCTTGAGTGGTGCAGGCTATAGTGTCCGGCCCGCTAATGATGGTGAATTAGCTCTGCAAAGCATACAAGCCCGTCTTCCGGAATTAATCCTGATGGATTATAAAATGCCTGGCTTAAATGGTATTGAAGTCTGCCAACAACTGAAAGAAGACCCTAAAACAAGGGATATCCCCGTTATCTTTCTCAGCGCAATAAGTGATACAGAACTAAAAGTAAAAGCCCTTGAGGCAGGAGCAGTTGATTATGTAACCAAGCCTCTTGATCCTGCTGAAGTTTTGGTTAGAATCAACACCCATTTAGAGCGCGCCCGATTACAAAATAAACTGCAAACGCAAACTAAAAGATTAATTACAGAAATTGAAGTTCACAAACAAACCACGCGACAACTAAAACAAAGTCAGGATCAATATAAAATCATTAATGACTGTGCAATAGATGGCATTATCATGATAAATCCACAAGGGCTAATAACAAACTGGAACCCAGCAGCAGTAAAAATTTTTGGTTATTCCGCAGTAGACGTTTTAGGGAAAAGAATAGAAGATTTAGTTGCGCCTGAACATTACCGTAAAGCTTATTTAAAAGCCTTAACTTGTCTTAGCAGCCTTACAGAAGATCAGCCAATCAATCAAATAATTGAATTGGTTGCTCTGCACAAAAATGGTCATAAAATTGATATTGAGTTTTCTATGTCCTATCGGCTTCAGAAAGGGCAACAATATATCGTGGCAGTTGCAAGAGATGTGACTAAAAGTAATAAAACCCGATTAAAAATGACTCGTTTTAGTCGTGTACTTGAACACTCATTAAATGAGATCTTTCTTTTCGATGCTGAAACCTTACTTTTTATTCACGTAAACAACGGGGGGCAAAAGAACCTAGGGTATTCGATGCAAGAATTCTTGACAATGACCCCTCTGGATTTAAAACCTGACTTTACTTTAGAAGACTTTAAAAAATTAATATTACCGCTACAATCCGCTACCAAAGAGCAATTGGTTTTTGAAGCAACCCATCGCCGTAAAGACGGTTCTTTATACCCTGCCGAAGTTCATCTTCAACTGATACCTGATCAAGTGCCCGTCTTTGTTTCCATGGTTATTGATATTACTGAACGAAAAAAGGCAGAGCAACAGCTGATTAAATTAGCACAAGCAGTAGAACAAAGCCCTGAGAGCATTGTAATCACTAACCTAGATGCTGAAATTGAATACGCTAATGAGTCCTTTGTTCAAACAAGTGGTTATACCCGAGACGAAGTTATGGGGAAAAATCCACGATTACTGCAATCAGGAGTTACCTCTCAGAAAGTATATGATGATTTGTGGGCAACTATCACTCAGGGGAAACCTTGGAAAGGCCAGTTATATAATAAAAACAAATTGGGGGTAGATTATATTGAGTTTGTACATATCACCCCTATTCATCAGCCTGATGGGCAGTTTAGCCATTATCTGGCAATAAAAGAAGACATTACCGAGAAAACACATATTGATGAGGAACTGGACCAATATCGTTATCATTTGGAAGAGTTGGTTGAAAAGCGTACTCTGCAGCTTGAAGAAGCGAAGAAAACAGCTGAATCAGCAAGCATGGCTAAGTCTCGTTTTTTAGCTAATATGAGCCATGAAATTCGCACCCCCATGAATGCAATTATTGGACTTACTCACTTGTTACAGCGTGATAAATCAACGCAGGTACAGACAGATCGCTTTAACAATATTAATTCAGCGGCAGAACATCTACTTTCCATTATTAACAACATCTTAGACATCTCAAAAATCGAAGCTGACAAGCTAGTTCTAGAGCAACAGGATTTCAACTTGAATGCAGTTTTTGATCATGTTAAATCTATATTGTCGCCTCAAGCGATAGCAAAGGGATTGACCATTGAAGTGGATATTGACAATGTACCCATCTGGTTAAGAGGTGACTCAACCCGTATACAGCAAGCATTACTTAACTATGCAACTAATGCCATCAAATTCTCTGAGCAGGGAACAATTTACCTGCGTGCATTAAAAATAGAACAACTAGGTGATGAAACTTTGCTGCGGTTTGAAGTACAAGACAGTGGTATAGGCATCAAAGCCGAAAAGATATCCAAACTATTTAAACCCTTTGAACAAGTAGATACTTCAACCACCCGTGAATATGGTGGTTCTGGGCTAGGGCTAGTTATAACTCGCCACCTTGCTCGGCTAATGGGTGGCGAAGCTGGAGTTAAGAGCAAACAGAACGAGGGAAGTATATTCTGGTTTAGCGCTCGACTAAAGCATGGGCTTGAAGCTATGCCCCCTATATTACCAATAAATACTCAAAATGTAGAACAAGTACTACGAACTCATTACCAAAAGTTACGTATTTTGCTAGTTGAAGATAACATCATTAATCGTGAAGTCGCTTTCGAGCTATTAAAATCTGTAAACCTAATAGTCGATAAGGCCGAAAATGGTCGGATAGCAGTTGAAATGGTTAGTACTAATAATTATGACCTGATACTGATGGATGTCCAAATGCCAGAGATGGACGGGCTTGAAGCCACACGCCTGATTCGCTCTATGGATGGTAAAGCCGAATTGCCGATATTAGCAATGACAGCCAATATTTTTGAAGACGATAGAATCGCCTGTTTAAATGCAGGCATGAACGGTTTTGTTGCTAAGCCATTTAATCCCGACGACCTTTTTTTAGAGCTTCTCAAATACTTACCTGAACGAGATACATTTGAAACCAAGGCTTCCGAAATTGAAACTGCTGATCAAGAACTTAAAAGTAGTATTGATAATCAAAATTTAAAACAAAAACTATTAGCGATTAAAGGCATTGATGCAACAGGGCTGCGTAATGTGCGTGGAGATGCATCCGCCTATTTACGCTTACTACGGCAATTTGATACGATGCATGGTAATGATATGCAAACCCTCAAAGATTATGTGATAAAAGGTGAGTTAGATAATGCAAGGCATATAGCCCACACCCTGAAAGGTGCATCAGGAACCCTAGGGATAAAAACACTACAGACTGCAGCTAAAGCACTGGAAGATAGGCTACGTAATATTAATAGCAAACAAGACAATACAGTGCTTATGTCACTTATCGATGAGTTTTCCATTGAACAGAAGCTCTTTCACGAAGCTCTAGCTTGCATCATTAGCAAACAATCAAAAGATAGCGCTGAGGTATCTCCGCTAGCCCCACAAAAAGTACTTGAACAGCTGATTAAATTATTGGAAGAAAGTAATACAGAGGCCAATAGCTTATTTATACAAAATGAAACACTACTAAAGGACAGCTTTGGCATAGTTATAGATCAATTTGAAGAACACTTAGAAGCATTCGATTACCCACAAGCCTTAAATATACTTAAATCTATATCTTCATTTCCTTAAATCCCATTCATTTACTATGATTATTATTGTATAGTGAAACTCTAATTAACCCCAATCTTAATTAATAATGTCTATAAATTCACACACAATACTCATTGTAGATGATACTCCTACAAACCTTGCTGTATTGAATATACATTTAAACAAAGAGTATAAGGTTCGGGCAGCTAATTCTGGACAGCGCGCATTAGAAATGGCTGCTTTAGAACCTCGCCCCGACTTAATTTTACTTGATATCATGATGCCAGGAATGAGTGGTTATGAAGTACTCAAAAAGTTAAAAGACAACCCTATCACTCAGCACATCCCTGTCATATTTATTACTGCGATGGAATCTGAAAGTGATGAGCATAAAGGCTTGCAATTGGGTGCCGTTGATTATATTACCAAGCCTATTAGGCCTTTAGTGATGCTTGCCCGTGTAAAAGCCCAGCTCAACTTAAAATTGGCTCAAGACTTTCTTCATAGTAAGAATGATTTTTTAGAAGCGGAAATTGAGCGACGAATGGCAGAAAACCAGGTGATTCAAAACGTAAGTATTCGAGCATTGGCTCACCTAGCTGAAACACGTGACCCCGAAACGGGGGAACACATTAAGCGTACCCAATCTTACGTTGAACTACTAGCTAAACAACTACAAAATCATCCGCGCTTTCGTGAGACATTAACTGATCATTATATTTCCTTACTCACAAAATCTGCACCGTTACATGATATTGGAAAAGTGGGGATACCTGACTATGTTTTATTAAAACCTAGCTCGCTCAGTGATGATGAATGGAAAATAATGAGAACTCATGCTGCTTTAGGAGCGCATGCTATAGAATTAACAGAGAAAGATATTAATCAACCGCTAGAGTTCCTTGCATTAGCAAAAGAAATTGCCCAGTGGCATCATGAAAAATGGGACGGTAGCGGTTACCCTGATGGACTGGCTGGTGATGATATCCCCATTTCCGCTCGATTTATGGCTTTGGCAGATGTATTTGATGCTGTTACGACTAAACGTGTCTATAAAGAAGCTATACCAATTGATGAAGCAAAAGACATCATCATTGCTGGACGTGGCCAACATTTCGACCCTGATATTGTTGATGCATTTTTAGCCAACTTTAATGAATTCACGGAAATATACTTGAGACTTTCGTCTAACCAATGCCAACCCCAATAAGTTCGTCTGTTATTCCTTCTCCTGCTGAAGAAGACTAGGATGATGCCTACAAGGATTCAGCTTTTGTAGCCTTGATGAAACAACGTGGAATCAAGGTTTAGCTGAAATATCCCTTGATTTCGTTTATCGGGTCAGAGGGAGCCGCAGCTCCCGTCTGCCCACAGAACCGTGCGTACGGGTCCGTACACGGCTCCTCACGCAA